>JBBTGK010000001.1:0-6392 GCA_038060635.1 Cyanobacteriota bacterium
CATCTTTTGCAGGTACAACATCATAAGGATTATACATTTTTAATTCTGATTCTTTAAGCTCTAAGTTTAGGCAAATTCTCTGTAAAGATACATTAGTTTCATCTATTATAGTTTCAGTTTGTTTTTTTGTAATAGCAGAAGGAGAAACTGTTGGAGTTTGAATTATAATATTAGGTATTTCTTTTTTTATTTCATTATTACAACTAAAAAAAGCTAAAAAAGTAACTAAGAATAAATATCTTTTAATTTTCATTTATTTAAATCCTATATCTCTATTAAAATATACAATAATATAATTTTTCATAAAAAACTCAAAAAATCAAAAGTGAGAAGAAAAATCAACTCACTTTAAATAATTAAAAACTCAATGATTTTATAACTGAATCCATATTACTCTCAACCGATTTTATACCCCATTGTGGAGTTCCATAACCAATTTCTGTTTTTAAAAGCTTATTATCTGTTCCATCTGCATTTATTGTATAAATATAAGAATGATCACTATAAAGTCTTGGTCCATCCATTGATGTTCCATAAGCTAATTTATTTTCTAATGTAGCCCATGTAAAAGATATTGGATGAGGTCCAGATAAATTTGTTATTTGTCTAAAATCAGTTCCATCAACATTCATTGTAGCTAAGTTTTGACCAGTACTTCCAGCTACCAAAAAAGCTATTTTTGTTCCATCACTTGATAGTTTTATATCATTAACAGAAAATATATAATCAGTACCTTGAGCTAAAACAGGTGTTGTTGAAGATATATTTGTTAGTTTTTTACTATCTGTTCCATCTGTTTTTATACTACAAATTTCTTGATTATTCCTAGAAATACCTGCTGTATCACAAGCATATAAAATACGACTTCCATCTTTTGTAAATACTGGGTGTAAATTGCTATTATAACTAAAAGGGCTGTTAGTTACTTTAAAAACATTACTTCCATCTGAGTTCATTGTGTATATTTCATAAGTCCCAGTTTCTCCAGATGTAAAAGCTATTTTATTTCCATCATTTGACCAATTAAAAAGGGTATTATTATAAATATTTGTAGTTAATTTTGTTTTTATTTTGGTATTTAAATCAACAACCCAAATACCTTGCTGTATATACCCTATTTTATCTCCTTTTGGTGACCATTTAAAAATATTACCAACTACACTATTAACATCAAGGAAAGTTGTATTTGTTACTAAAGGAATACCGCCTATAGGATCTAATGAATATATGTATAATCCAGCAGAACCGTTGTAAGGTATTATGTATGAAGCTATGTTTGTTTTTGTTTTATTCCAGATTCCATTATAAATATTACCATAGTAAATATTTTCTACAACACCGCTTGTATCTATTAAATTTAAATAACCTGTATTAGTATAATATAGCAACTTATTAAAATTGACATTTATTTCACTTTCTTCTATTAATATTATAATTGCTTGTTCTAATGTTAATTCTACTCCACCTGTACTTTTATTTCTTATTAAAATACTACTTGCTTGATTTTTTAATTCTCTTATCACATCTGGGTCTAAAAAATTACTTTTATCTAGTTTAAAAATAGCATAATCTTGAACTACTTCTAATAAATTAAATTTTTGACTTCCTATTTGTGCTTGATAGTTTGATAAATTATTTTTTATTTGTTGGCTTAATGAAGGTGGAAGAGGTACTGCGGCTTTTGTACCTGCTTTTATTGCTACTTTTCCATTAGAATCTGTTGTTTGAGCTGTGTCTCCAGCTGATGTTGGTATTGCTTGTGTTTGAAAAGTGCCATTATCAATATTTTTACAAGCAACTGGATCTTTTTGACATAAAGCTCTATATACTGCTTGATATGAATCTAATGAACCTGCTATCGGCATTCTTCCATATATTTTATTTTCAATATTTGTAATTAGTTCATCATGACGAGTATCTTTTATAATTTGTCTTATTTCAAGAGGATCAAGCTCTGGGTTAACGCTTTTCATTAAAGCAATAGTAGCTGAAACCATTGGAGCAACTGCCGATGTAGCACCAAATTCATCATATAATCTAGAATTTTGGTCATCAGGTTTATTAGCAGTCCAAATATGAAATGCTGGTCCTGAAACATCAGTGCCATGTCCATGTTCACCATAAGCATCTGTATATGTATATCCGACTAAACCTGAAAGATTATTATTTGGAGAAATACCATAATTATAATAATAAGGTCTCAAATCACCTTTAACTTTTATTGAAGCTAATTCATCTAATTCCCAACTTAAGCCACCTGCATATATTATTCCTGTATCTGGGTTTGGTATTGTAATTGTTTTATCTCCATCATCTATTTCCATAAAAGAAATATCAGATTCAGGATATTTTTGATATGAATCAGGATTCCAATTATTTCCTGCTGATGCTACAATAGATACTCCAGCAGTTACAGATGCTATTACTTCTGCTCTTACATCAGGATCTGATTTGTCTATTGTAATTCCACCACCTGTACCACCAAACGACATATTTATTATACTTGCTTGATTATATCTTGCTAAAATCATAGAATCAGCCGTTTCACTACAACCAATGTTACCTGTACCTTTGCATAGTGAAGTACCTGTACCTTTTTTATCAAAATCTATGGGTATAATAGTAGATTCATAAGCTATCCCTGAAACACCTTTATTATTGAAGGGAACAGATCCTATAATTGATGATGTTTGTGTTCCGTGTGAATCTTTGTCATCATAAGTTGTATTTAAATAAGGTTCAAAATTTATTCTAATTCCATTGATATTTTTAAAATCTTCATGATCTCCTAATTCAGGATAGTGTTCTTTTACCATTGTTCTAGTATCTATTACTGCTACTCTTATTTCTTTTTTACCTCTTGTTATAGACCAAGCACCATTATCAACTTCATTTTTAGCTACATGAATCTTTTTTAACCATTCTGATTTTTTTATTCTATTTCCATTTTTATCTTTTACTTCAACTACAGGAGATAAATAATCTATATTTGGAATATCTCCTAAAAGTTCAGGTTCTGTTTGTAGTGGATCTAAATTAGCATTACTAGAATTTAATTCTTGTTCAAAAACAGGGTAAACTTCCTCTAAAAAAGGTATTTTTCTAAGTTCTTTGACTGTACTCCAAATATCTATGTTTTTATCAAAAGTTAATCTATAAAATAAATTTCTATTTGGAACATCTACTTTAAATTTTATTTCTGCATCTATTTCATCTTGATCCATTTTATCTGGATCTAATCCAATTGATCTGTATATTGATGTAATTCCTAAATTATTAAGTTCTCTTTCTAACATAGTTAAATTTGTTCCATTTAAATCAATTAGTTTTTTATCACCTGTATTTGTTGTATTAAGACGAACTTTCATTCCTTCTAAAAACTTGATACCAATAATACCCTTCCTATAGGGTATATTTTTCATAGTATTAAAAGATGGTATTTTGCTATGAACACTACCTTTAATTTTAAAAGAAGGTAAAAAACCATCAATACTAATATCTAAAGCAAAATTATTTCTTTCATCTTTTATTTTTACTTCAATTGTATTTAAACCTTCTTTTATATTTAGTAATCCTACACTTAAAGCATCTGTTTTTTTATTAAAAAAATTGTTAACCAAAATACTACAATCTGGTGTTATTTTAGAATTTTTTGTACTAAACTTTTTATCTTTTCCATCATTTTTAGCTGAACTTTTTGAATTCTCATCATGATCATCATCTTTACAGAGTTTCTTCTTTATTTTTACTATATCATACAAATCATTTAAATCTTCATCATGGTTAAATATTATTGTCGTTCCATTTACTTTTACTTCCAAGTTTCCAACTCTAGCTAGTCCACCTGCACCATTTGTTATATTTAAAATAAAATTTCTTTTCAAATCATTTAAATTAGCAGTAAAATTAAACTTAAATTCTTTTTTATCATCATCTTTTTCTTTCCCTTTTTGTTTAGTTAATCGTGTAATAGGTAAAAAGTTCTTTTTAACCTCATTTTGATCTGTCGTACTTTTTATAGAAAAAATCTTATCAGTGCTTTTAATACCATTTAAATTATTTACACCATTAACAAATGGAATACATGAAGTAGATAATGAAACTACTAAAAATGAAATAACAATTTTCTTTAACATAAAACAAATTTCCTTTATTTTTTATAATAATTTTAATTTTTTTCTTTATAGAAAGTACTAACTTCACCATCTGGTGTTATTTTTCTTATTGCATTATTGCCTGTATCTGTTACATATAAATTATCTTTAGCATCAAAGCTAATTCCTGAAATATAGCTAAATCTTGCTTTTTCTCCATTCCCATCTTGAAAACCAAGTTCTTTACTTCCTATTATGCTTTTTATTTCTTTTTTTTCTTGATCTATTTTTAATAATTGTCTATTTAGATAATTTATATATAATTGTCCCTTAGAATCTATTACTACTTTTGTTAAATCTAAATAATATTGCCCATCTTTAGCTAATACATCTAAAGCATCTTTTTCTAATTCTTTTATTAGTTTTTCATCGATTATAGTAATATCATTAGACTCTTTTTTTGAAATATCTTTTTTGCTAAGATAATTATTATAAAAAATATCTCCAAACAGATCAAAATAAATATTATCTTTAGAGAAACTTTTTGGATAGTTGTAAAAAGGGGTAAATCCCCCACGATAAATTTTTAATATTTCTTCTAAAGAGTTATTTTCTTTGTTTAAAACGAAAACTAAATTAATTAATCTTGTAAGATCACTATAACCTTCTCCATTAGAAAAAGTCTCAAAATATATCTTATTATTTTTTAAAACTAAGTTTATTGGACCTTCAAACAAATACGATTTATAACCAGTGTAATTTTTATAAACATCTTTTGGTAATTCAATTTTACTCATCTTTTTTTCATCAGAAATTTTATAAATTATATGATCGTAAAAATCTACAATATATAAGTTATTTTGGTCATCAATATTAATTTCTTCTCCCAAATGACAACTTATCGGAGGCACACCATCTATTTTTAAAATCTCAGGCTTTTTATTTTTACTTATTTTGTATATAAAATTCCTTTGAATACTTTCTTTAATACATCTTGTAAAAAAACTATTTGAAAAAGTGTGTCTATTACAAACAGAATTTATTACATAAACAGTTTCACCATCTTTAGATACAGCTAAGTTAATAGGATTATTTAATTTAGGAGATAAATTAGAATCCTTTAAATTTTCACAGTATTTTTTAGTTCCATTTCTCTCAAGAGGATTTGAATATCTTTCTAATTCAACTTGTTCAACCTTTTTTTGTTCACAACTAAAAAAAATGCTTGATAAATAAAGTATTAAAATTATTTTTTTCATAAAACCTCACTAATATCTAATCCAAAATTATTTCTTTCATCTTTGATTTTTACTTCAACTGTATTTATACCTTCTTTTATTCCCCACATTGAAGCACTTAAAGCATCTGTTTTTTTATTAAAAAAATTGTTAACCAAAATACTACAATCTATTTGTGTTTTAGAACTTTTAGTATTAAATTTCTTATCTTTCCCATCATTCTTTCCAGAACTCTTTGAATCATCATCATGATCATCATCTTTACAGATTTTCTTTTTTATTTTTACAATGTCTTCCAAGTCATTCAAATCTTCATCATGATTAAATATTATTTGTGTTCCATTTACTTTTACTTCCAAGTTTCCAACTCTAGCTAATCCACCTGCACCATTTGTTATATTTAAAATAAAACTTCTTTTTAAATCTTGAGCATTAGCTGTAAAACTAAATTTAAATTCTTTTTTATCATCATCTTTCTCTTTTCCCTTTTGTTTACTTAATCGTGTAATTGGCAAAAAGTTCTTTTTAACCTCATTTAGGTTTGTGGTGCTTTTTATAGAAAAAGCGTTACCTACCCCGAAATTTTGCCTATATCAGTTATATTTATGGTATTTAAGCGTATATTACAAGCCATTACAAGGCTTAATGTTGTAACACCAACTACAGTTTTTTTTTAACATAATTCAAACCTTAAAAATTAGAATCAAAACAAAAACAAAAATCAAAGTTAAGTTTTTTGTGATTAATATTACTTAATCTTAACATATATTTGTTTTTATTTCAAATAAGAGCTAACTCAAAAAAAACTTTTAGGTATAGCTAAGAATAATAAATTTTTTCTTTTCTAAAGATTTTAACGCTGGTCTTAACATCATACTTTTATACCATTTGTTGAAGTTAGTATATAGGCTTAGATCTGCATGAAAAATAGAATGAATTTGCATAAAGGATGCTATATGAATATCGGCTAAAGTTAATTTATTATTTACAAAAAATTTTTTATCTTTTAAATATTTATCTATCATAATAGTATTTTGCATTATTTTTAATTTACATTGTT
>JBBTGK010000002.1:0-20181 GCA_038060635.1 Cyanobacteriota bacterium
TAAATTTATTTGAAGTTGAACCAAATTTTTTTGCCAAAAAATCTACATTCCTCCATTCTAAATCAGGATTGATTGCTTCTACACTAAATTCTATTTTTTCATTAGAAAGTTTTTTACCTGTATCACTTGTTATTTTTAGATTCCATTCAAATTTGCTTTTTCCATCGGGTTTTAAATCAAGATTTTTTTTTCTTAAAATTTCTGATGAATCAGAAGAATTAGATGATTTACTTAATTTTTCACCTAAATCTACAGGTAAATTTATAGGAATAGAAATACTACAACTGGTTATAAAAGCTGTTGTCAGTAAGAGAAGTATTCTTTTTTTAAGTTTCATCTAAAATATAAATACAAAAATAATATAACTAAAATTATAACGTACTAAATAAAAAAAATATGTACTATTTTAACTTTAAGCTTTTAAAAAAGAGGGAATTATTATACTTAAACCAGCTAAAATTAAAACTGAATAAATAAATATTTTAAAGCTTTCTTCTTTTATTTTTTTATGTGCATAATCACCAAGATAAATACCTACAATTAAAGCAGGAATTAAATATATAGAATAAGTTAAAGTATTTGTAGTTATTTTTGAAGTAAAAATATACATTACAACAAGTATTATATTAAAAAATAACCAAATAGATGATAATGTAGCTCTAAAACTTTCTTTTGTCATTTCATAATTACTTAAGGAATAAACAACCATCGGTCCACCTGAAGCATAGATTCCATGAATTATTCCACCTAAAAAAATCATTAAATTGATAAAACTATTAGGTGCTTTTTTTACTTCTTTTTTTCTTAATAATAAATTTAATTGATAAACAGAAAGAAGTATTATAAAAACGGCATAGATTTTTTTTAGAATATCACCTTGAATAAAATTAAAAATTATCATACCAATTACTTGACCTGCAAGCATAAAAGGGATTATTTTTTTTAGCAATAATTCAGTATTAATATGTTTAACATTTTTTGATACGACATAACCACTTAAAACTAAATTTATAGGCACAATTACAGCCAAAAGCATTTCTACAGGAAAAAAATGAGAGCCAAAGGTAACCGATATAATAGTTTTTCCAAATCCTGATAATGTTTCAGTAAAAGAAGCAAAAACTATTATTATGCTTAATATAGCAATTTCTGTTAGCATTTATATAAAGTAAAAAGTAATGAGTTATAAGAAAATAAGACTTTAAATCTAAACTTATAATTAAATATTTTTATCAAACTTATCTTACTTAGCTTCTTTCATTTCGTTTCTGGTTTTTTCGGCTTGTGCTTTTATTTTTTCTAAAAGAGCTCTAGATCCTCTAGACTGTTCTGGAATATCTTTTGTTACCATTTCTTGATATCCTTTATCAGACTTGCCTTCAGCTGCATCAGCCCATCTTTCATGTTTTTTAACAAATTCGCTTTTATCAGCATTTTGACTTGCCCAAACAACAGTAGTTGATTTTGAGGTTGCAATTCCATCTGTCATAATCATTTCATTATGAAGTCTTCCGCCATCTTGTAGAGACTTTGAAACACTTTCAGGTAATTTTTTTAGAACAAATTCTGGATATGAAACTAATGGATGAAGTTGATTGCTAAAATCTGGTGGTCTTGATGAATTAAGCCATGCTTTTGAAACAGCTTCGGTACAATACATTTCTTTATCATCATTATTTCTAAAATATTTATCATATCCTTTACCAACATAAGATTTCATGGTATTTACAGCACTTTCTCTATCTTGATCAGTTGCATCTTTCATAGTAACAGCAATCATTACATCTCTTGGATGTCTAGCGGTATATCTTTCTATTGTATCAACATTAACACCAGCACCAGACGCTTTTATTGTTTGTTTTTTGCCCTCATATTCTGTTTCTGTATCACTATCACTAAGTAAAGAATGTATTATTAAACCTTCATCTTTTAAAGCACCTTTTTCTAAACCCCATTTTTTTTCCATTTGCTCTTGAAGCTTTGCATCTTTACCTACATAAAGGATTCCATGAATAAAAGAACCGTCATTTCCATTCATAATTATGTCGCCTTTTTTTAGATTTGCTTTCATATTTTGAATTTCTTTTTTATCTATTGGAGGCAAATTATCAGAAGGAGAACTACCTCCCATAACAGTATCAACAACATAAACCCAAGGAGCATTTTGTTCTATTCCAACACTTTCTCTTATGTTATTAAGAACATCTCTAACTTTTTCATATCTAGGTGTTTGAAATTGTTGTTTATAAATTGGTTGGCTAACTTCATTATTTTCTGCAACAATAAAACCTTGTAAAGCCCCTTTAGTTCCTGTTTTATCTTCTATTGCATTAACAGGATTTGATATATTAGAATTACCAAAAAAACTTATTTTACCAACATCTTTAACTGTTCCTATTTTTTGGCTTTTATCATCAACTTTTAAAGAGTAAACATCAAATTTAGCTAAACCACTTTGTTCGTCTTTTCTTTGAACAACAATTTCAGCACCTGCATTATTTTTAGCTATGTTTAGAGCTTCATCTTTTGTATTTGCTGTAGTTATTTTTTTTGCATTAACTTTATCTGAAAGATCAAATAAACCAGAATCATAATTACCAATACTAAATTCTTTATTAATACCACTCATAATATTTTTCTCTTTAAATTTTATATAAAAACGATAATTTTTTAATATATCATAGAAGTATTATAGATAATTTTTTAGAAATCTGAATTAAAATATTTATTGCTTAAATAAATTAAAAATGTTCTATAAAAATCTATTTTAACCAATTCTACTAGAGTCAATAAATCCTTTTTCAAATTGTTCTATAATTTCATCATAAGATAAATTTGTTCCAACAAAAAGCTTTATTTTATGATAAGAATTAGTTATAAAAAACGAAATCATTTCAATAATTTCAATTATAACAAGATCATCAAGCTCTTTTGTAGGAGTAACAACACTATATCGATAAATAACACCATCTATTTCATTGTAACTAAGATAACCTATAGGTAAAAGTTTACTCATTACAGATAAAAGTTCATGTATTCTTAATTTTTTTTCAGCTTCAATATTAGTAGTTGGAAGTGAAACAAAAAATTGTAAAATATTAGATGAATCATTTTCTTCATTTATTTCGGAATCTATTGCTTTTGCAACATCAGTTGTATATAGTAACTGAATTAAAGGGCTATCTTCTATTTCTAATTCATTTCCTTCATATACACTTGATACAAATAATTGCTCAAAAGGAACCTCTTTATCTGCTGCTCTATAAAAAGATTTATATCCAACATAATTTAATACAGGTACTAATCCCTCAAGCCCTTTTCTTATAATATTATCATTAGGTACTTCAACTAAAGAAGGTAAGGATGCTTTTGATATTTCTTGGTTTTGAACAGGTTTTACTTGACTACTTCCTTGAACTTTGGATACAGGTACTTGAGGTCTATTGATACCCAAAGTACTTCTATTAGTCCCTAAAGGTGGTCTGTTATTATTCATTGTCATAATTTTTTCCTTTATTTTATTAATAATACCACGAAGCTTTTCTTCGGGGTTAACAAAATGAAATTTTGTTTCCAAAGCTTTGCTTTGGTTTTAATACAAACAGGGTCCCCAGTAATCTGGGAGTTATTTTAATTCTATGCGAACATTGGCATTTTTCTATCTAAAATCTTTTTCATACCTTGCTGTATTTTAGGATCAGTCGGTGGAATTAATGAATCTGGATCAATTTTAAAGACATGTTGTACAAACTTTTTCATAGTTGCTTGTTCTTTAATTGTATTTGCTTTTTCTGGATCTACCATTGTACTTGTATCTTTAGATAATATATTAATTATATTTTCTTGAGCAGCTTTAGGCGATTTTTTTAATAACATGCTGTCAACTCTTGATTGAAAACCTTCTACAGTTTTTATTTTTTCTCTAAGTTTTAATTGTTTAGTAGGATCTGTTTCTGTACTTAGATTTTGATTAAGTTGTGTTTTCATACTGCTTAATTCTTGTGATTGGTTTTGTAGATTTTTTTCAGTTTTCTTTCTTTGAACTGTTTTATAAACTTTATATCCAATCATACCAATTCCTATTAATGCAGCAGTACCAGCAAGTGCCCATCCAACTGGTGTAGCCATCAAAAGACTAGCTCCTGCTATGGCTCCAATAGTAGCTGCAACGCCACCAGCAGTTGCAAGAACACCCTTTACTATACCTAAAGCAGCATGACCAATACTTCTTCTTTTAACTACTTGAGTACCGATATCTTCAATACTTTTTGAAACTCCTAATAATTCATTTATTTCTTTTTTTCTATCAGGTGAAGCTGTTTTATATTCAGTAGCTAGTTTTGATAAATTTTCTATTTCTGGATCTCGTGTTAATGTTGTATCAATTTTAGTCTGAGTATCTTTTATTTTTTTTGTTAACCCTTTACTATCATCTCCAATTTCATCCTTTATTTCAGTAATTCTTGTATTAACTTGCTCTAATTCTTTTTTTGAAATTGAAAGATCTAATGTATTTTTTCTTAGATCTGAAGTATTGGTATTAATTTCTTTTTCTACAGTAGATATTTTAGAATCAACACCAGATATTTGAGAGATTTTAGCAGAAATATTATTTGAAGCTTGATCTATCTCAGAAGATTTTAATTTAATTTTTTGTTCCAGTTTTGCAACTTGAGTATTTTTAGAAATATCTGTACTTGGTAAATTTTTAGCTACTTGTAATTCTGATTTTAAATCCATTTTTTCTTTTTCTAAATCAGATTTTGTTTTTTCCAAAGCTATTTTTTCTATACCAAGATCATTTTTTTCTTTTAATAGATCTGTTTTTTTACCTGTTAAAGTAACTGTTTTTCCATCTAAATTTAATTTTTGTCTATCTAAAGCATCTATTTTAGCATCTAATTTTGCTTTTTTACCTGTAATTGGAGTATCTAATATTTGTTTTTCATCTTTTAGGGTTTTAACTTGAGATTCTAAATCTTTTTTATATTCTTTATTAAGAGATGGATCTCTCTTAAATGAATCAATTTTATCTTGACGTGCTTCAATTTTTGAATCAAGTTTTCCTAATTCGCTATTTACTTGAGTCATTTTTAGAGTTAGTTGAGTTATTTTACTTGCTTTATCTGGATTTGTATCTGGTAAATCATTTGCTTCTTTTAATTTTTTTGTTAAATCTTTTTTTTCTGCAACATAAGGTTCTTTAAATGATTTAAGTGATTTTATATCTTCAACCATAGTTTTTGCTTCTTTTTCTTTATCTTTTAACATTGCTTGGGCTGGGTTTTTTATAAATTCAGAAGCTCTTGATTTTAATTTTCTATTATTATGTACTCTAAATGATTCTTTTATGGTTGTTGCGATGCCTGTAATAACGCCAGAAAAAGCACTTATTCCATTTCCAACTAAACCAACAGAGTCTGCTAAATGAGGTGCAACAGCCTTAGAAAATTCCATAAGACCTCCTGCTGTATTTATAGCTTGTCCTATTGCCTCTGTAATATTTCCTCCTTGTGCTCCCTTTATCATCTTAATAGATTCATCTATAGCGCCTATTTTAGTTTTAATCTCCGCTCTTTCTTCTACACTAGGAGGTGGAGATGTTTTAAGCTTTGCTACAAGTTTATCTTTTACAGTATTTAAATCACTAATATTTGCACCATCATGAACGGCTTCTTTTATTGCAATTATTGTTGATGCAAAAGTTGCAACACAACTCCCCATAGATGCTGTACTTTTAGCTATTTCAAAAGGGGAATTTATATCAACAACCTCTGGATTTGGTAAGTTTCCATTTCCAAAACCTATTAGATCTTTTGATTGAGCTGCTAATTTATCCTTACCTTCAAGACCTCCTTTAGTGCTTTCTACTATGCTTCCATGAATTAGTTCTATTGCCCCTAAAAGTTTACCGCCAGAGCTTTGAGGTGAAAGTGGTTCATCTCCACTTTCAGCTTTAAATAAATTTATTTCATCTTTTAAACTTACTATTTCTTTTCTGTTAGGAGTAAGATCTTGAGGTTTTCCTGAAGTTACATTTTTTAATATTTTTGCTAAATCATCTTTATTTATCTGAGTTTCAGTTGTTTGACCTGTAGGAAGTTCAGTTGATTTTAAAAAATCTCTATCAAATTTAGGGCTTATTTTTTCTAAAGCTTGCATTAAGGTTTTTTCACCACCTTTTACATCTTTTGCAAGTTCCTTAAACTCTTGTGCCGTTATTTTTCCATCTTTTAAAACAGTATCAACTTTTGCCGTAAATTTAGATGCACTTACACCTTTATTAAGTTGCATCATCATTGCATCTATATTACCACTTGCTGTACCAATATTTAATGACATTATTTTTACTCCTTAAAATTAATATTTTGGATAAGTTGGAAATCTTCTTACAACAATTGCTTCAGGTTTAAATTTTACTTCACCTTCCACATGAATATTATTTTGTACTAATTGAGTTTGATTTTTTAAATCATGCTCTTTACTTTCTGAATTATTTTTATTTGTTTTATGTTCTACTTCACTAATTTGCTTTATAATTAAATCTTTTCCTTCAATATTAGGGTTTATATTAGTAGCTACTTTTAAATAATTAAGAGCTTGCTCTTTTTTACCAAAATAATTAAAAATATATGATAAGTAAAAATATGGTTCGGCTTGATTTTTTTTAATTTCTATGGAATCAAAAAACTTCTCGGCAGCTAATTTTAAAAATTGAGGATCTGGTTCAGTTTTTTCTGAAAATTTTTGTAATAAATAAAAACCTTGTTCAAATGTAATTTTATATTTTATATCATTTTTATCTTCTTTATTTTGAATAATTACTTTTCTTTCTTGAAGTGTTTCTGAATCAACATTTGCCATTGAAGTAACAAAACCATTTGAAGCCATTGCTCTAATTGACGAGCTTTTTAAATTTTTAATTAGATCAAACATTAATTTTTTATATTTAAAAATATTTATATAGAATAATACTAACAATATTCACTAATATTAACAATATTTAAAATCACAAATATATAAAAAAAATTATATTCAAATATAAGTATCTAAGGAATATAATTTTATTTTCTGTTATTTTCTTTTTCTTGAAATTTTTTACGTGATTCTTTTACTTCATCCCAATTCTCTGTTACCCAATCCATAAAATTTTTCATTGGTTCAAGAACACTTAAACCAAGTTTTGTTAATTGATATTCTACTCTTGGAGGAATTTCTGGAAAAATCTCTCTTACTAACATACCATCTTTTTCTAAATTTCTAAGAGTACTTGTTAACATGGTTTGAGATATTCCTTCGATAACTTTTTTTATTTCAGAAAATCGTGCTTTATGATCTGGTGATTTCGATAAAATAACAACAACTAAAATACTCCATTTGTCAGCAATTTTAGTTAAAAATTCTCTGGTAGCTTGCACCTCTTCACCTGAACACATTGAAACAGCTTCTAATAAACATTTTGATTTTATTTCTTTCATAGTACTATAAACCTTACTAAAGAAGTAATTTATGCCTTCTTCCCTTTTTTTGGAAATAATATACTATTAAGTATAACTTTAATACTAAGTAAATATAACTGATTTAGAAGGAAATTAATATTATGAATAAAAAAGCTTTAAAAATAACTTATTGGGCAACAACCATTATTTTTTCATTACTTATGTCATTTTCAGCCTACCAATATTTAACAAATCCTATGATGGCAGAAGCTTTTGTTCATTTGGGTTTTCCTGCATATTTTCGTGTTGAATTAGCCCTAGCAAAATTTATAGGTTCTATTGTATTATTAGCTCCTTTTTTTGATAAATTCAAAGAATGGGCTTATTCTGGTTTTAGTATTGTATTAGTTTCTGCGGCTATCGCACATTATTCTGTAAATGATGATATAGGAAAAATAATTGCTCCAATTGTAATAGGAATTATACTTTCAGTTTCTTATTTATCTTACAAAAAACTTAAATCAGAAAAAGTTGAATAAAAATATCATTATAAGGATAGCTTCAAATCACTATCCTCAATAATATTATTTATTGCTGAATATCAGTAATAGAACCCATAAATAAAATCATATTTGAATTTGCTTCTGTTATGGTAAAAAAGAAAGGTCTATCCACTACAAATCTATTTGATATTATTGCCGATTTTGTTATTGCAACACTTGTTGCAGCAGCAGCTTCAGTTCCTTCTTCATTAACATCTACAAATGTTTTATGTTTTACTTCAGAAATAGAACCAGGTCCTGATGATAAATTAGAGAAATCGGCTCCACTAAAAGCACTTTCCATACCTAATTCTTTAAGAGTTTCATTCAGTTGTTTTTCATACTCAATTTTAAACTTTGGTAATCCTAAATTAACGCTTTTATTTTCCATTTTTGAATTTACATCATCTAAAAGTTTTAAATCTAAGTTTTTATAAAAACTAGTAAGATTAGAACTTTTCTCTGGTAAAAATACTGTCATATAAGCTTTTTTATCTTTACTATAATAAAGTTTAATTGCTGAAAAAGTATCACTTTGATAAAGATCAAATTTATCATCTGATTTAAACATAGTTTTTACATCTTTTTCAATACCATCAGCATTCATAAAAGCATTATCTCTGGTACTTGCTTTATCAAATTGTTTTTCCCAAATCCCTTTAAAATAAACTGCGTTTATTAAATATAAGAAAACTGATGGATCTATATTTTTAATTAAGTCTTTTACTTTATCTTGAGTTTTTTCACTAACCCAGTCATTAATTGTTTTTGGAGCATTTTTATCTGCAAAATCTAACTCTGTAACTTTACCATCAAAAAAACTATCTATATTAGAAACAAATTCTTTTTTTAGATTTTCACCTTTTCTTAACCATAAAGAGTTTGCAGTTAAAAGAGTTAAATCATTATCTTTAGAAGTAAAAAAATCTTTCATAATTTTATATGATTTATTAAAATCATCGGGTTTAATTCCACTTATTTCAAGTACTTTTGCCATATCTTCTTTTGTTTTACCGTTTGCTCCATTATATGTCATAGCAAGAGCAGTTGAGATACTTAGAGGAGATATAAAAACATTTTTATTTTTATCTTTACTCAAAAGATTATTAAACATTTTTATTCCAAACTTATTATTAGCAATAGATACGCCAGAATCTGATACTTTTTTCAAATCTGCTGACGATATTTTTATATTATTTTCTTTCACTGTATTATTTACTTTAGTATCTTGATTATTTTGAGATGATGAAGTTAAACTTGGACTACAAGAAGAAACTAAAAAGACCATTACTAATAATTTACTAGCTAAACTATTTTTCATTATGATTACTCCGATTAATTTAATAATTATAGTATAGATTAATTTTACAATAAAAGCAATATTTTATTTACTTAGTTGTAAGGCTTTTTTTAGACAAATAAAAGGGTATCTTTTGGAGATACCCTGAATTAAACAAAAGGAGGTTTTATGAAAAAACAGGTTAAGCGTTAGCTTCCTGAGTTTTCCCAGAAATTTTTCTTCTCTTTTCTTCTATTTCTCTCCAAGTTACAAGTAGAGGACTTGCAATAAATATACTTGAATAGGTTCCTGCTATTATACCGATTAACATTGCGAAGACAAAATCTTTTATAGATTCTCCGCCAAAAACATAAAGACAAGTTAATGTTATAACAACTGTCATAGAAGTATTTATACTTCTTGTCATGGTTTGATTTAAACTAAAATTAGCTACTTCTGCAATAGGAGTTCCTCTTTTAGCTTTCCTAGAGTTTTCTCTTATTCTATCATAAACAACTATGGTGTCATGAACTGAGAAACCTGCAACTGTTAAAGCTGCTGTAACAAATAAACTATCTACTTCAGTTCCAAAAACTTTACCAAATAAAGCAAAAGTACCAACGAGAAATAGTACATCATGAACTAAAGCAATTATTGCACAAAGTGCATAATCATATTTAAATTGGAATGATAGATACGCTATTATTCCTGCAAGAACTAGAAGAAATCCTAACATAGAATTTGTAAAAAGTTCTTTACCAATAGTTGGACCAACAACTTCAACTTTTCTTGTTTCAAAAGAACCAAGTTCTTTTTTTAAGTTATCAAATAAAAGTATTTGTTGTTTATTGTCCATAAATTTTGATTTTATGTTAATAATATCTTCTACTGGTTGAACTACAGCATCACTAAAAAGTTCTTTATCTGTAGAAACAAGTACTTTTTTTACTTCCTCTTGAGTAACTTTCTTTTGGAATTTAAGTTCACTAGAACTACCTCCAACAAAATCTAAGCCTGGTCTTAACCATCCCATAGACAATGCAACAACACCTGGTATTATCAAAGCAATCGATATACCAAACCAAACATTTTTATATTTTATAATATTATAATTGCGCAAATTTCTTATTCTCCAAAAAACAAAAAAACAGTTAACCTTAATAACCTATTATTTATTTTAGCTTAAATAATAAAATAAAAAAAGGTTTTTTCTTTAAAAATTATGTACTAAAATGTTAAAAAGCAATAAAAACCTAAAGAGATATGACCTTATAATAAATTTTAAAACAAGAAACAATTTATTTCGTGATAGAATAGAAAGTTATTTTTTTGTTTAGATTATGGATTTAGAGTTACTTATAATAAATATTTTTGCTGGTGCTTTTGTTGGTTATACAACAAAAATGCTTGCAATTAATATGCTTTTTAAAAAATATCCCATAATCGGCGGAGCAGAAATAATAAAAGATCGTGAAAATCTTGCCATAGCTGTTAGTGAGTTGGTAGAAGAAAGACTTATAAAACCTGAAACCCTTGTAAAAGAATTTGAAAAAGAAAATTTTAAAGACTCTTTTCAAAACCTCATAAAACATATAATAGATGAAACGATAATAAAAAATATTACTAATAAAAATATTGAATTAGTTGATGAAATTTCTGGTTTTGATAAAACTTCTGACAATTTAAAACATTTTTTATTTGAAAATGAAGAAAATATATTACCAAATGCTTTAAAAATATTGTATGAAACGATAGAAATAAAAGATTTTTTGAGTCCTAAACAACTAGAAACTATTATACAAAAACTTATAGAAATTTTATCAGAATCAGTAACACTAAATATATCTGGTATAACAGACAAATTTTATGAAGAATTAGAAAAAATAAAATTAGATGATGTATTAACCAAAGATGAAGTTGAAAAAGTATTTAATTCACTTATTTCAGATGATTTATATAAAAAAATTCAAAAAAATATAGATTCAAACATTAATAATTATTCTGATAACCTATATGAAATTTTAAATTTAGATGATTTAATAAAAAATATTGAAATTAGTGTAAAAAATAAAACATTATTTGAACTTATAGGTGATAAAAACAGTGATAATTCTACACTAAACTCTATTGTTAAAAGGTTACTTTTATTTATTAACTCTGAAAAAGGTAATTTAATTCTACAAGATTTTATTTCCACTTTTATTGATGTTTTAAAAAAGCTTGATATTCCATTATCTATTTTAGTTACAAGAAACATAGAAAATACAATCATAAAATTTATTGAAAAAAATATGCCTGAAGTCGTAGATAGATTAGAAATATGGCTAGAAATAAATAAAAAAGAAGTTGAAGCTATGTTAAATCAATCGATTGAAGAACATTTAGAATCTGAAAATATGATAAAACAATTAGTTGGCAATATTTTTTCAGAAGAAATAACTAATAGATATAAATTTGTTGAAAATACTATAACAGAAGTTAAAAAACTTATTTATGAATCAAATGATTCTTTTTTAAAGTCAATTAATAGATTTTTGGATAATACACAGGTTTCAGATCTTGCTAAATTTTTAGAAGAAAAAATAATTGATAAAAAAGTTATTTTTGATATTGTTTCAGATATTATAAATAAATACTTGCCTAAAATTAATTTTTCCTTTTTTGATTCTTTTATGAATAAAAAACTTTCAGAAATTTGGATTATAGATGAAATAAGCTTTCCAACATTTTTTAGAAATTATGTTTATACCTTTATAATTTCAAAAATAAGATCAGAATTTATTTTAACAGATAAATTAAAAAATTATATTTTATTATATATAACATCTAATTATAAGAATATTTCTGGAAAAGGAATAAAAAAATATGCTAGTAAAGAGTTTTTTGATAGTTTAAACCCTATAATAACTAATTTTGTAAATGATAAAAATATTCATAAATCAATTTTAAAAACTACTTCAGAAAGTATTCCTAAACTTATTGGAGATAAAAGTATAGATGAAATTATACCTCCTGATGTAAAACAAGAAATTGTTCCAAAATTTTCAAACTTATACAAAAATAAAATATCAGATTTTTTATTTAGACTAAAAAAAGCAAAAGTGTTATCTATTTACTCAGGAGTTTCTAATTTATATGCAAAATTAGCTGAAAATAAATCTTTTTCAAAACAACTTACTAATACTTTAGTTGAATTAATGAATACATTAATAAGAAAAAATAAACTACTTGATGGAAAAATAAAACTTGCAATAAAAGAAAGTTTTTCTAAATTTACAGATGATGAATTAAAAGTTGAAATGAATAGTTTTATGGGTAAAGAACTACAACCTATAAAATTACTTGGAGCTTTTTTAGGAGCATTAATAGGGGTAGGAATGTATTATTTATCATTTGTACCTAATTATGGTGATTATGTAAAAGGTTATTGGGCTTTATTAACTTATTCTTTATCTTATGGAATAACAGAAATAGCAACAAATTGGGTTGCGATTAAAATGCTTTTTAAACCTTATAAAGCATTTAAAATTCCTATCTTAAATATTGATGCTCCTTTTACACCTGGTGTTTTTGCAAAAAATAAAAAAGCGTTAGCTGAAAGTATGGTTAATTTTATTGATAAAAAACTACTTTCTAAAGAAAACATGATAGAGATTTTGGAAAGATATAAAAAAGAATGGGAAGATGTAATAAAAAAGGCTTTAGCTTCAAATGATTATAATATTTTAGACAAAGCTATATATGATTATACAAAGGAACATTATGATTCTAGCTCTAATATTGTATTAGATATTGCTTTTACAGAAATAAGTAACAATAAAGAGACTATTACAAACTATTTAGTTCAAGAAATAAAAAAAATATATTTAGATGATAAAGATTTAGAATTTATAAAAAATGAAATTTCATCAAAAATAAATGAAAGTAAAAACTATATTGGTAATTTTTTAGATAAAGATTTTTTTAGTAATAATGATTTTTTAAATAAAACAATTAATACTGTTGTTTCTGATAAATTAATAAAAGAAATAAACAAAATAATCTTTAATGGAATAAAAAAACTTCCTATTGATTATTTAAAAGATAAAAAACTAGAAGATATTATTGCCCAAAATAAAGATATTATTAGAACTTTTAGTAATAAAAAAATACATGAGCATTTTACAAAAGATGAAATAAAAACTAATAAAAAGAATATAATAAGTTATTTTCAAGATAAATTAAAACAAGATAATGTTCAAGAGCTTATATTTAACTATATAGAATCTAATTTAATAAAAAAAGATATAACTTCTGATAAAAAAATAAAAGATATTTTTGATGGGAAAATTATTACAACAATAATAAAAGAATTAGATGGAATAATAGATTCTATTTCTGATTACATAGTAAATATTGCAAAAAGTAAAAAGGATCTAGTATCTCAAATAATAATTTCAGACATAGAAAAAAAAGGTATGTTTGAAACTATGTTAGTAAGATTTGGTGGAGTTAGGAATGATATAAAGAAAGTAGTTGAAATTGTAATTGAAAATAAAATTCCTGAGTATATTTTTTCTAAAAAAGAAGAATTAAAGATAATAATAAAATCTTATATAGAAAATAGTTTTTCTAAAATTTCATTAAATGATTTAGGGCTAAAACAAGATGTATTTGCATCTGAAAATATTAGAAATATTTTACAAAAAAATGTATTTGGAAATGAAAAGCTTTTTTCTGTTCTTAATATATTATTGGGTAATTTGGCCAATGATTTAGTCAATAATCTTACAATAAAAGAATGTATTGAACTTATAAATATAAATTCGACTGAAGATCTTAAAATAAGACTAAAAAATGAATTTGAAATTTTAAATAATTATATAAATACATCTGAAAAACTTATAAATAGTACAGATGAAAAAACTATAGAGATATTAAACAAAGTCTTGCTAGAAATAGCTGAAAATATAAGTTTTGAAAAAATAATTGATGCTTTTAGTAATAATAAAAAGAGCCTAATAATATCAAGCTTAATAGATTTTATTTATTCATCTGAAGTTTTTGCCAAAGTAAAAAATGATTTCTTAGAACTGGCTCTAAATAAAGTAAATAAAGAGTTTTATAACTTTTTAGATTATGAAACTTTAAACAGAGATTTATCAAGAGTTATTCATAATCTTACTTCTGATAAAAATTCGGAAAAAAGTATTGTTTTCAAAAATCATGTAAAAAGCATTATGAAAGATATAACTTTTAAATTTGTAGAAATAATAAATAAAAACTTAGAAAAACAAACTAAATCAACTATAGAAAATATTTTTGTGGAAAGTTTAGTTGAAAGTTTGAGAATAAATAATAGAGAGATTTTAGAACCAATAGATTTTGGAGAAATAATAAGAAAAGAAATTCATGTAATGGAAGCAGAAAGAATAGAAGCAATGTTCGGTTTTGCAAAACCTATTTTTGCCTTATTAGTTTGGTATGGTGCATTAGGAGGAATAATTGGCTTATTTGTTGGTATTTTTGAAGCTTCAAGATAGTAATTAAAAAAATTATAGATTATGAATTAGAATTTATAATTTATAAATCTCTATTTTTGTAGGTTATGATTAAATTGTAGGGATTTGATTCATCAAATCCTTTTTTTATAGGTTATAATTATTTTTTGTCATTATTTAGCATTAATAATAAGAGTGTTATCTTTTTTTGTGGTTTTATTTGATTTTTGAGTCTTTTCAAAATCTAAATTTTTTAAATTACAATTAGTGAATGAAACATTATCAAATGTAGCTGCATTAAAATTAAAATTTTCAAAGTCTGAATTATCGAAATTTGTATTTTCTAATACAATACTAAATCTATTTTTTTTTACATTTAGGTTTTTAAATATAGAATCTTTTATTTCTGATTTTACCATATATAGCTCTAAAAATTTTGTGTTAGATAAATCCAAATTTGTTATCTTAGAATTTGAAAAAAATGAAACAGTTGACAAAAAAGCTGAGTTTGAAAAATTAGTATCTATTATTTCAGAACTAGATATATTAATATTATTAAAATTTGAATTTGAAAAATCAACTTTTTTTAATTTAGAATTTGAATATATACTAAAATTTGATAGAGTTCCAGAATATTTAAAGCTTATATTTTTGAAATTTGAGTTTTCTAAAATTACATTTGCTAAACTAAAAGCATTAAATACAGAATTTTCAGCATTAATAAAATCTAATACATAAGATTTATCAGTAGTAATAGAAAAATTTTCAAAATTAATATTTGATATATTAGTTTTTTTTAATTTTGAATTATAAATACTAACTTTGTTTTTAATTTTAGCAAGATTTAAATTAGATCCTTCCAAATTAGATTGAGAAAAATAAGTATTTTCTAAGATACAATTCTCAAAACTGGTATTTTGTAAATCGAAATCTGAAAATTTAGCATTAGACATATCAGAACCTAAAAAAAGACTATTTGTATTCTGAACACGAGTAAAATCTATATTTTTAAAACTAGATAAACTAAAATCATTGTTTTTAAAGCTACCTTGATACATTTTTGAATTATCAAAAATTGATGATTTTAAATTTGAATTATTTATTTCTAATAAATGAATCTGAGAATTTTTAAAATTAGCTTTTTCAAAATCACAATTATCAAAAATAACTTCTTTTAAATCAATATTTTCCATTAAAGAGTTTTTAAAACTTTTATTTTTTAATTTTTGATTATATATTCTAGAGTTAGATATATTTACATTTTCAAAATCAATATTAAACAAATCAAGGTCTTTAAAATCGCAATAAGTACATTTTTTATAATCAGTTAATAATTTTAAGTTATTAGAGATGTCTATATAAAAACCAGAACTTGAATATTTAGAATCTGAATATAATATAGATACAAATGGATTTCGATTATTTTCTAAGCCCTCTAAAATAAGTTTTTCTAGTTCTTCAATTAAAGATAATGGAGAAGTATCATTAACTTTCAAAGAATAATTTTTCTCAGATCTAATACTAAAAGGTTTTATTTTTTCAGGAACAGTTATATTTATATCTTTTTCATTTATGTATGAAAGCATGTAAATTGCTGATGTTTTTGTATCTATTTTAATGTCTTTTTTATAATAATTTTCCCAATAATCACCATTCCAAACTATATAACTTTTTAACCTAAATAACTCTTTATTTAGCAAATAACTTTTTTTTATAGCTTCTAAAACAAAAATATCATTTTTTTTAGGTTCAAAATTATTACCTAAATCTAATACAAAATTACCATTATTATCTGTTACTGAAGTAGCAATAACTGTATTTTCATGGTCTAACTTATTTCTATCTCTATAAAATAAAGAAACTAAAAAATTTCCTTTTGTTATATTTTCGTTTTTTTCAACTAAATTAGGAGTCAATGTAACGCCTGAGAATTTTTTTAAAGAGTTAATTTTTTGATATTCTTTGGCAAAAGAGTCTGAAGTAAAATAAAAAAAGCTAAAAAAGATTACTATAATTTTAATTAAAGTACTATTCAAATTATAAACCTCATGTTTTAATTTCTTATTCTATTAAATCTTTAAAAAACAAATTGTACTTTAGATTTATAAAATAAAAAAGGTGTAAAATTATTTTATGACAAAAAAAATAATACAATTATTATTCTTACAATTATTTTTATTAATACCAAACAAAGCAGAATCAAAAGAAAATTATGAAATAAAAGGTAAAGTTGAATATTATAAGCTATTTAATGTAAAAAAATCAGATTTTTCACCAATATCAGATACAAGTATTTTATTATCTTATCCCAATACACATAAAACAGAAGCAAATAAAATGATTGATTCAAGTATTGTTGATAGTGATGGAAATTTTTTAATTTCACCCTCTGTTATTCCTATAACTAATGAAGTTTTTATTTTAGAATCTTTTAAAGTTAAGAAAAATAATAATTTTTCTACCTCAAGGCTTAAAACTTATATAAAATGGAATGGAAAAAATTGGGAAAGTATTGCATTAAATGGTATTTATTTAAACCCTGCAACAACCTCTTTATCTATAATTCAAGATAATACTAAATCAAATAGTAATGATGTTATAAATTCACTTAAATTAGATTTAAAAAGTAATAAAATAGAAATATTAAATCCTACTTTTAATAAAAAAAAGGTGCTTGAAAATATAAATGTAATAAAATATATGGTTTTGGAAGGAACTGATCCAATAACTAATATATTGTACAAAGATAATTCTTATTCTGTTGTTGTAGATTCAGAAAAAAAAACTACATATCAAAAAGAAATATCTTGTATAGGTTGTGATATGAGAGAATATGAACCTCTAAAAACAAATTATATACGAGGTGATTTAGATAAAACTAATTTTGAAGGAATGGATTTAAATGATCAAGATTTTCAATTAGCAGATTTAAAAAAATCAAATTTTAAAAATACAAGTCTAAAAAAGGCTGTTTTTTATTTATCAAATTTAGAGGGTGCTGATTTAAGTAATTCTAATTTAACAGGTGCAAATTTATATTTGGCTAGTTTAAAAAATGCTAACCTAAAAAAATCAAAAATGATAAAAGTAAACTTATCAGAAACAGAATTAGATAACGCAAATTTAGAAGAGGTTGATTTTACAGGTAGTAACTTTTTTACTCAAAATCTTTCTGGATTAAATTTAAAAAACAGCATTTTTATTAAAACAGATTTATCAAATGCAAATTTATCAAAAAATAATCTGAGCAAAATAGATTTTAGTAATTCATATTTTGATAATACAAATATAAGTAACTGTGATTTTACAAAAGCAAACTTAAGTAATACAAACTTAGCAAACTCAAATATCGATAATTCTATTTTTACAGGTACTAATTTTACTAATAGCAATATTTCTGGAAACGATTTTAGCAATAAAAACCTTATGAATACAAATTTTACAAATGCCTATTTATCAGGAATAAAATTAAAAGGAGCATTAATAGATGGAAGTATTTTTACAGGTTCGTCTCTTAGTGGTTCAGATCTTTCAGGATTAAATTTTACAGGAAAAGATTTTACAGATGTAAATTTATCAAATGCAAATATGATAAACACTACTTTATCAGGTTTAAATCTTTCAGAACATAATTTATCAGAATCAAAACTCATTAACTCAAAAATGATAGAAACCAATTTATCAAATGCAGATTTAAATAAATCAGACTTAACAAATGCTATTATAACAAAAGCTATTTTAGATAATACAGATTTAAGTAATTCAATTTTAACTGGAGTAAAATTTGATAATTTAACTCTAACTTATACAAACCTTTCTTATACTGATTTAAGAACTAATTCTTTTGTTAATACTATTTTTGATAGTGTCAATTTTTCTTATTCTAATCTGCCAAAACTTGATTTTAGTAATAAATCATTAATTAGTTGCAATTTTTCTCATTCTAATCTTGAAAATACTATTTTTAGTAAAGCTAGTTTACAAGGTGTAGATTTTACTAATGCAAAAATAACAGGGAGTAATTTTACAGGTGCTAATTTATCAGGAGCTATTTGGATTGATGGAAGAGAATGTGCTGAAGGCTCTATAGGTAATTGTAATTAGTAAGAAGTGAGAAGTAAAAAGTAAACAGAGAGGAAAATTAGTTTGAGAAAAAATTATAGTTATAAATTTGCATTTGTTTTGTCTCATCACTTCTTACTTTTCACTTTTTACTTTATATGATAATGAAAAAGAACAATATAATAAAGTTAATTGTAGTGAGTTTTTTAGGGATAGCACTAGGATGTAATCTTAATATTGGGAACACGACAGTAAATAAAGTAAATAAAAATACAGGAGAGGAAAGAAATACATTTAGTACCCAAGCGACAGATGTACCATTAAAACCAGAACCAAACGAAGTACCAGGCAGATCAGATATAACAAGTGCTTTATCAACAAAAGCGAGTGTAACATTTAGAGCCGAAGATATAGGAAGAAATAAAGCTATTCAAATGGTAGATATGAGTCTTTATTGTGGTGCAAATAGATTAAGAGAGGGCATTTCTCCATCTTTTGTTTCACATGGTATTGATATTGCAGGTATGTATGGATCTACAAAATCAGAATTAGATATGAAAAACAAAAGAATAAAAGTAACATTTTTACCATGGATAGGTTGTTATGCCCCATCTAATTATAATGTTGTTGATGGAAGTACAACTGTAAAAAACGCACTTTCTACAGAAATTCAAATAATTAGAAAATATTCAGGGTATAATACTGATTTACAATATATGCCAACAGAGAGTTTTTTTTATCATGTAAGAGATGATATGTATTATCAATCTCATTATGATAATAATGATTTTGGTAATAATAGAGTAAATCCCATAGATAATGGAGCTAATATTCGTTTTAGTTTAGATGGAAATAATTTAATCCACTTTTCAGGAAAAATAGAAATGGAAGAGAATTCTTGTTATGAAAATTATGCAGGGACTCAATATAATGGAAAAGATTGTGAGTTTTTTGAACCTGGATTATCAACATTTGATTTAAAAGTAAAAAGAGGTTCAATAAAAGCAGGAGTAGAAGCAGAAGACAGAGATGCAAAAGTTGGTAAGGTTTTTGGAACAAAAACAGGAGATAAGGTAAAAATAAACGTAGTAGCTTTTGCGAATGACCATTGGAGAGTAGTAATAAAAGGTAAAGATGAAAATGGTCAGAGTCGTTCTTATAGGGAAGATGGAGTAGGAACAAAATCTCTTACATGGAATGGAAAAACAAATGATGCATTGACAGAAACAGATAATGTTTTTTTTCCATCAGGAGAGTATGATATAAAATTAGAAAGACCAAGTGATGAGATAGCGGCAGTAAATGGGAAAGTAACGATTGATAATGACCCACCAGAGATAAAAATAACGAATATGAGTGGAAATACTATAGAAGGGACA
>JBBTGK010000003.1:0-5121 GCA_038060635.1 Cyanobacteriota bacterium
ATGATTATGTTTGTACTACGGGTAACTGTATTGATTTTACCGAATTAGAAAATAAATTAGTCAATATTTGTTTTAATCTTATAGGATCTGTTTTTATTGTTTCAGGAACTTTAGGATCTATAAAATACATAAGTTCTAAGCCTTTTTCATAAGCTTGTAAACTTTGACTAACAATTACCTCTTCTATAATAGTATTTATATTAACTTCTATAATATCTAATTCAACTTTATTTGCTTCTATTTTTGAAAAATCTAGTATATTATTTATTATTTCCAATAAATTTTTACTACTTATTCGGATTATATCTAAAAACTCTTTTTGTGTTGTATCTAATTTTGTTTTTAATAAAAGCTCTGTCATACCAATAACACCATTTATTGGAGTTCTTATTTCATGACTCATATTTGCCAAAAAATCTGCTTTTAATCTTGCATTTTCTATTGCCGAATCATGAGCATCTTGAAGTTTTTTTTGTAATTCTTTTTGATATTTTAAATCATTATAATAAACAGATACTAATGTATAAATTTTTGCATATCTTTCAATTATTATTATTATTATTGAAGAAAAAAGAGCTAAAATACCTATATTATGTAAAACATATTGTTCTTCATTTATTCTAATATAATTATTTATGTCATAAAAAACTGTAATAAGAAAAATAGCATTTCCTAATAGAAAAATTCTAGCTTCTCTTTTTCCTTTCATCGCTTTAAAACTAATATAAATTAAAATACCTATTGTATTTAAAATTAAAAGAATATGAAATGGGGCTAATGTTGACATTAATTTAACTTCATTATTATAAGCTAAGAATAATGAAATAAAGGCATAAGCCAAAAAGGTATAACCCATTAAACTAAAAACTTTTTTTGATTTAGTTGCAATTTCTTCAACAAAAAAATTGTAAAAAGCTGGTAAAGCATATAAAAAAAATAAATCTAAATACATTAATAAAACAAGATTATCAACTAATAATCTTGTTATAGAGTTATGGGCAACAGCATAAAGACCTGTTAGAAGTGAGAAAAAACCAAAATTTATGTAGATTTTCTCTTTATTTTTTGAAGTAAAAAATAGAGCAAATGAGATAATTCCTAACATAATAAAAATAGAAGCATAGATAAATTTATCTATATCATCAAAAATAACTTTTCTAAATAAAGATTCTCTTTCGCCAAATTTTATTTTGCCATTCAGACCAATATTAGTATGGTTTGAATAAACTTTTATTTTTAATTCTTTTCCTTTATAATCATATTTTTCTAAAGAAATAAAATTTATAGGGTAGCCTAAAAAAACAGGTTTTTGATCTAAATCACCAAAACTATAAATTAATTTATTATCCAAATAGACTTCAAAAAGTTGATCTATTGAATATATAAATACACAAGGTTCTTTAAAAAAAACATTTGGTAATTCCGTTTTAAAAAGTAGAGATTTATTTTTTATACCAACAGGATTTTTGGGTTCTGATATTTTTATCCAATTATTTTCTTCTTTTACATTTTCTGTATATTCCCAATTATCTAAATAAACAAAATTAGCATTATTTTTTAGACTTATTACATAAGATATTAAAGATAAACTAATAACAAGAGTAAAAAATATAAAAATAAGAATGTTTCTATACTTTATTGTTACAGAATTAGTTTTTTCTTCTAAAGTATTATTATTTTCTTTTTCTTCAAAAGAATTTTCTTCTAAATTACTCATTTATTTCCATAAGTAATTTTTTATTATCAGCAAGTGTTTCTTTTCTTATTATTAATCCCTTATCTTTATTTAAAACAACTTCAATGCTACCAGATATAGATACAAATAAATTATCATATTCTTTATTATTAACTTTCATTTTATCTATAGACTCAATAAAAAAGTTTTCATTATTTTTTAAACCATAAAAATCATCATAAGAATAATCGTTCAACTCTTCTTTATTATCTTTTGTAATAGTTTTTATTTTTATTTTACTATCTTTTATTTCCATTATTTCTTTATTTACAGTGGTATTTGGTAAAAATACACTTTTATCATCTAAATTATTTTGTGTATATTTAGTACCTACTTTTATTGTATCAAAAAACTTAATAAGATCCGTTTTTGAAATAGGAATTTTATATTTTTTTAATTGAGTTGTTAATTCTGTTCCATCAGGAAACTTATCAACTTTTTTTATTGCTCCTATTCCTTTATAAAGCCATAAAGTTGATGTTACTTCTATTTTTGCAGGGGTAAAAAATTTATAAGAAACAACTGTTGTATCTTTAAAAGTTCCTGCTAAAACGGTTATATCCTCTTTTTTTTCATTTTTTGTAACTTTTTCTGGTAAACCATCACTAAAGTTTTCAACAAAATCTTCTTTAACTGATGATGTAGTTTGTGTTTGTGGTGTTGTAGTTGTTGTTGTCTGATTAGTATTTTGTATAGTAGTATTTGAAATTTTTAGAGTTACTTTTGGTTTTTTGGGATCTGTATTATCTACTTTTATAACTTGAGTTGTTGATTCCTCTTTTATCTCTGATTTATTTGAAGATGATAAGTAAAAATATACCATTCCTTCTTTATATTCTGGATCAAATGCAGTAACTTCATTTTTACCAATTTCTGAAGATAATGAAGTTGTAACAGCAGTATTTTTAGTTACAGATGGATTATTTCCATCACAAGAAAATAAAAAAACTGATATTAAGAAAATATTTATTATTTTTTTCATACTAATAACTCCTGAATTATGATACCATGAGATTATTAAGTAATAAAGTTTTATAGTGATTTTTTATGAATAAAATATTTAGATTAACGCTTTTATCATTAATTTTTACATCTTTTTTTACATTGAATGTAAAATCAGAAAATGAAAAAGAATATGCTACCATAGGTGGCGGTTGTTTTTGGTCTATGGAAGCTTTATTTGAAAGAGTTAATGGAGTTATTTCTGTAGAACCTGGTTATTCTGGTGGAAATGTTGTAAACCCAACATACAAAGAAGTTTGTTCTAGTAAAACAAATCATGCAGAATCAATACAAATATTATTTGATCCTAAAAAAATATCATATAAAAAAATCTTAGAAGTTTTTTGGAAAGTTCATGAACCAACTACATTAAACAGACAAGGTGTTGATGAAGGGACTCAATATCGTTCAATTATTTTTTATCATAATAAAAAACAAAAAGAAATTGCCGAAAAATCAAAAGCAGAAATTTTTAAATCTGGTTATTGGGGTAAATCACCTATTGTTACTGAAATAAAAACATTCACAAAATTTTATCGTGCAGAAGATTATCATAGAGATTATTATACAAAAAATACTGATGATAGTTATTCTAAAGCCGTTATAGAACCTAAAATACTTAAATTAAAATTAAATTTAAAAGAATTTTTTGTTGATAAAAAATAAATTCCAGATTGTTTTTTAGAGACAAATTGCAATGCATCTCTACTTGTTATATAAAAATTTTATTTAAACAGATATGCGATTAATTAAAATTTATTGTTTTTATTCTCATAACAAGATATATTTATATAATGTTTTATTTTAAAAAAGTATGATTTTATGCCAAAAACTGAACAAAAATTTTCTTGTAAAAATTGTGCGGCTACTCTTAAATTTGAACCTGGTGAAACTTCACTTAATTGCACCTATTGTGGTACAAAAAACGAAATAAAAATAACTGAAGAAGAGTTAGATAGTATTGAAGAAGAAAGTTTAGAAGATGCTATTAATCAAAGCAAAGACGATCCTAAAGAACTTCAAGAAATATCTACTATAAAATGTACTGCTTGTGGTGCTGATACTACCCTAAAACCGAATGTAACTTCTGATGAATGTCCTTTTTGTGGAACTAGTTTGATTATTGCAAATAAAAAATCTCAAAAAATAATAAAACCCAAAGCTCTTTTACCAATAAAAATAACTGAGAAACAAGCTCGTGAAGCTTATACAAAATGGCTTGGCTCTTTATGGTTTGCACCTAATAAAGTTTTGGAATATTCAAAAGTAGAAGGAAAAATTCAAGGAATTTATTTACCTTTTTGGACTTATGATTTTAATACTTATACCAATTATTCTGGTCAAAGAGGGGATAATTATTATGTTACCGAAAATTATACAGAATATGAAAATGGAAGAAGCGTTACTAAATCAAGGCAAGTAACAAAAACGAAATGGACAAGTGTTTCAGGAAATGTAGAAAATGGATTTGATGATGTTTTAGTTGTAGCAACAAAATCTTTACCAAAAGAATATTTAGAGATATTAGAACCTTGGGATTTGACAAATTTATCTCCATATAAAGATGATTTTTTAAGCGGTTTTAAATCAGAAAGTTACCAAGTATCTTTAGAACAAGGTTTAGAAGATGCCAAAAGAATTATTAATGGAGATATTCAAGATGCTATAAAAGAGGATATTGGAGGCGATGTTCAAACCATTTCTAATTCAAATACATCTTATGAAGATTACACTTTTAAACATATTTTATTACCTGTATGGACTAGTGGATATAAATATAATGGAAAACAGTTTAGATTTATTATAAATGCTCAAACTGGTGAAGTTTATGGAGAAAGACCTTATAGTTATGCCAAAATAATATCTTTAGCGATTGCAGTTATTGTTTCAATAATTATTATATTTTCGATGATGTCTAAGCCAAAAACAAAAATAAACCAAAATAATATTAATCCAACAGGATATACTAATACTTTACCAAATAATAATAGTAATAGTATTAATACCAATAATAATATAAATAATAATAGACCTTCAAATAAAGTTAATAGTACTCTTAACACAATTAATAATACAATGAATGCAGTAGGTGCAGGAACTGCTATTTATGGAGCAATAAAAGGTAATAAAAAACCTAGAACTGAGGTTAAAGCACCAAAAGATAAATCTTATAAAGTTTATTCTTCTACAAATAAACCTAAATCTTATACTAAAAAATCAACAAGTACTAGTAGTAGCAGTAGCAGTAGTTCAAAGAAAAAGAGATAAATTATGAAATATATAGATTATAAAAAATACCCTGAGCTTTTTGCAAAAAAACTAGGTATATCAAAAGAAGCTTTGGAACTTTATTTTGATTGTGAAGTAATAGATCCACATACTGT
>JBBTGK010000004.1:0-4085 GCA_038060635.1 Cyanobacteriota bacterium
CTATTTATTTTAATAAAAACTTGTGGTACATATTTTAAATCTTCTTTTGTAATAATTTCTTTTTTAGCAAGAGAGCAAGTAGGTGAAATCACAGTATATAAAATAACTTCTCCAAGAAAAAGCTTTTCGACATCCATATCTAATTTTTCAATATGATTTATTGGACAAATTAAAAGATCAAAATTTTTATTTTTAAAATGATTAACAATATTTTCCATATAATCAACAGAAATAGTTTGTATAGTCTCGGGAAAACTTGCCATTATATTATTTAAAATATTTAAAGTATCTTTCATATTAAAAATAGGATCAATAGCTATTTTTATCTCAGGTTCTATTCCTATTTTGAGACTTTGAGCAAATTCTTCAAGATTCTTAAAATCATCAAGTACTTTAATTGCTTTTTTATAAAAAATTCTTCCTTCCTCTGTTAGAGTCGCTCTATAAGTATCTTTATCAAAGAGATCTATATTTAATTCAGATTCAAGTTTTTTTATGGAAGAACTAACAGCAGGTTGACTAATATACAATTTTTCAGCAGCTTTTCTAAAACTACCTTCTTCAACAATTGCTTCAATAAATCTAATTTGTTCTATATTCATTTTAACAACTTTTATTTATCAATATAACAAAAAATAATTATTTTTAATTACCATTATAAACCTATATTATTAGAATATAAAAACTAAATAAATTGTGTGCATTAAATTTTTATAGAATATGTAAAATCGTGTTTATCCATAAAAAATCAAATAACCTGTAAACATCGTAGAGACGCATTGCAATGCGTCTCTACCAAATATCGGTTTTTTAACCTATAATTTTTTAATGCATCCAATAAATTAATAGAGTCCTAAAAATTTAATGTACTTAAAATACTATTTTACATAATATTCTAAATTTAGTTTTTCTAAGTCTTTTTCATCAAAAATACGAGGTGAAAGATTATTTTTTTCTCTTTCTTCTTCTGGCTTTAATATTTCATCACAAAGCTTTTCTATACAAGTTTGATATGCGGATAAAGTCCATTTACCAAAATGTGTACTTGCTCCTTCATAAAATTGCATATCATATTCTTCGGGAGTTGTTACATAACCAGAATAGGAGTTTGTATAGCAAGATACAATAACTTGTTCTATTCCTATTTTTTCTAATTTATCCAAAATAAGCTTTTTTACTCTTTTTCCAGAAATAGTAGTAAATTCTGCTGGTAATCCTATTATAGCTATTTTACCTAATAATAAAAGCTGTATTGGTAATATATTAGGTGTCCATGAACTTATATCTAATGCACCTTTTTCGTCCATTTTTTTTAATAATGGAATCATTTCATCTATATTTTTAGGTAAAGAAACATTTTTTATATTTTTACCCATTATTGTTCTATCGTGCATGTTTGCAAAAACAATTTTTTTATCATCATTTTTCCTCGACAGGATGTCACTTTTACTTATTTTTAAAACAGATTTTAAAACAGATAATAATTGTTCTGAAATACCAGGTCCTTCTTTTGTTCCTCCAATCATTTCTATTCCTATTGCTTGTTTTGTAGTATAGATATTTTCCAAACCATTGCAAAATTTAGGATCTACTTTCATATTACTAAAATCAAAATATTTTTGATAAAAATCAATTTTTCCTTCAATTTCAAAAAGGGGATTATCAAAAGCTTTTTTAGCATATTTAGACTGAATTTTTCCATTTAATTCGGCACTAATAAAATCATCTTCAGAAATACCTCTTTGAAAAGGAGATCCATCATACTTTTTAAAATTAGGTGTAACATCTCCACAAGAACTTTGAGCGAAACCTGCAATAAAATCAATATTTTCTTTTTTTAATTCTTTTTCAAAATCTGTTGATGCACAACCTTTATTATCAGAATGAATTAAATAATTATCATTATGAATACTAGTACAATGAACAGCAAACCAATTAATCATACCTAAAGGAAGGTTATTTTGATTATATACTTTTATTAAATAGATATTTCTATCAATTGCTAAATTAGCTTGATTTTCTTCTAAATTTTTTACTTCAGGATTTTGATTATATGCTTTTACAACTCTATTAAAAGCAACTGGTTCATTTTCTGGTATTTCTTGAATAGAAAAAGATAGTTTTGAATCAGTTAAATTATTATCAGCCTCTATAATAGATTTAGCAATTCCTTCCACATAAGTTTGATAAATTTCTTTAGAATAGCCCTTAGAAGTTAAAAGATATAATAAATAATGAGAAAATCCACCAAAAGCACTATGTGTATGAGTTGCAGATAACATAATATTATCATCATTAAAATTTTTTTCGGGGTAATTTTTATTTATAAAATCAATTACGCCTTGTTTTATAGATTGAGATATAAAAGCTATTTCTGCAGAAACAAAAGCTATTTTTTTGTTATCGGATTCAAAAACAAATGCTCTTGAATGTATTGGTAAAGCTACACCAAAAGCTATATTTTCAAACTTTCCCCAACCCATCATCTGAACGCCTGTTACATCAGGGGTTATATTTTTTGAAGCACAACCAAATTTAATCATTATTTTTTATTTTCAAGTTTATCAATAAAATCACAAGCTCTTGCTCCACCCATAATACAAGTTTTTTTATAGTAATAGATGGCTTCAGAAATTAGCCCTTTTTTTTGATATGCTATAGCAATATTTTCCATTGCTGTTAAATCATTAGGATTAAAGTCTAAAACAGTCCTATATTGTGCCAAAGCTTCATCAATCTTACCTTGTGAATAGTAAACGATACCTAAATTATTTTGAGTAAAAATATCCTTGTTATTTAATTGAAGAGATTTTTTATAATAAAATTCAGCTTCTTTATATTTTTTTAATTGATAAAAAGATAAACCAGCTTTATTAAAATAATAACTTGTTGGTTCTAATTCTGATGCTTTTTTATAATAAGCCGCTGAATAATTTATATTGCCAGATATTTCATACATTTCAGCTAATTTAGATACAGCAGGAATAAAATTTGGAAATATTTTTAAACATTCTTGAAATTTATCTATAGCTTCTTTATTTTTACCCCAATATTTGTATAAATTACCAATATTATAATTTGCGGCAACACCTAACGGATTTATCATTAAAGAGGCGTTGTAATGTTCTAAAGCTGTGTTTATATCGCCTTTTTCAAAATAGTATAAACCAATTGCATCTCTTGCATAAAAATCTTCTGGATTTATTTGTATAGCTTGACTAAATTCTTTTAAAGCATCTTCTTTTTCACCAGTTAAATAATAAAAAAATCCTAATGATGTATGAGTTATAGAGTGTTCAGGTGAAATTTTTACTCCTTTTAAAAGTAATTTTTCAGCTTTCTGTGAATTACCTTTTTTAAAATTTATTAAACCTAGACCAGAATAAGCAACACCATCTTTACTATTTATTTCTAACGCTTTATTAAAATGAATTTCTGCATTATTAAAATCGTTGATGTAATAATATGTATATCCTAAACCAGTGTAAGGTAAATAATAATCTGGATACAAATTAATAGCTTGTTTATATAAATTAATAGCTTCTGAAAATTTACTCTGTTTAAAATATGAATATGCAATACTAACTGTTCTTTTAACAATATAAGGGTTAATTTCAACTGCTTTTAGAATAGTTGGATCATTATTTTTAGGATTTGGTTCATTTGCCCATAAAAGATAATATGATTCTGAATCATTTGGGCTTAATTCTAGTGCTTTTTTAGCATAATTTTTCCCTTCTTCAAAATTTCCTTTTAATTTACTTATTAAGCTTAATGTTTTATAGGTATCAGAAATTTGAGTATCTTTTTCTAATGCTATTTTTATATTTTCAGAAGCTTGATCTAAAAATTCTTTATAAGGTTTACCTTGAATTTCATAATCTGAAGCAAGATATGCTTGAGCTTGAGCTTTTCCAACAAGAGCTAAAACATATTTAGGATCTTCTTCTAATGCTTGAGTGTAATAATAAATTGCCTTTTTTAAATCTTTTTCTTTTCCTACTAAAAAATAATCTCTAGCAGAATTATAATAGTTATAAGCACTTATATTTGCTGTAGCTTTAAATACTTTTTTAACTCTTTCA
>JBBTGK010000004.1:4095-13783 GCA_038060635.1 Cyanobacteriota bacterium
CTCTTTCAAATAGAGAAATAGATTCTGTTTTTGTGGCTATAGTAAAAGAATTGTTATCATTATTAGTTATTGGTTGATTATTAGTATTATTTTCTATTTTTATATTATTTGCTTTAATTATTTCTATTGCTATTTTATCTTGTAGATCAAAAATATCATTTCCTGTTACCTGAACAGATTTTAAAACTTTTCCTGTTTCAACATCTGTAAGCCTTGCTGTAAGTCTATAATTCCCTGCACTATATTGAATAGAACCAGCTACTAGAATTTCTGCACCTAATAATTTACCTAATTTTATTGCATTTTCTTGTTCTACAAAACCACTTTTTTGAAAAGCTTGTTCTTTTAAAATATTCTCTGTTCGACTTCTATCTATCATAATAAATTCTTTTATGTTAGTTAAAGCCATTGTTATTGTGTCTGATGTTCCTGTTCCGAATTGTTTTAATTCAAGTTTATCAGATGGAACATCAAAAGGTAAAACAGCTATTTTTTTTTCTGCAAAAGCAGGAAACGAAAGCCCTAATAAAAATAATAATGAAATAATTGATTTTTTTAACATAATTTCTTTCTTACGGACACCCATAAAGCTCTTCATGATAATTATTTACTTTTGCATTTGCAAAAGTGCCTCCACCTGAATATTCTTGTCTTATATTAAAAAATATACCTTTACAAAAACCATGATCATCAGATGGATTTTTTACAAACATTTGACCTGTTCTATATCTATACAAAGGAATTCCTATATCGTTTTTTGCTATAGTCCAATTATTATCATCAAAACCTATTTTATGAATTTTTAAAGCAGATGGGTTCTTTAAATAATTTTTCATCAAAGATTCTAAGTTTTTATCATTATATCTAAATAAATTATAGTTTATTTTTAATATACTTATTTTTTTACTAGCTATTTCTTTTAAATCATCTAAAGCTTTATTAATAGAATCAACAGATTCTTTATCAGAATTCCAACCTGTTTGAGTCGCAATATATTCTTTTCTAGCTTTATTAGAAACAGATCTAAGCATCCATTCATAACTTCCACTATTATATAAACCTTCTGTTCCACCATTAAATTTTTCGGCATTTTTTTTAGTTTTATCAATTTCTTTAAGATAATATGAAACTATTCGACTTTGCTCTGGATTTTTTACTTTTGATAAACAGTTAAGATATTCTTCAGAATCTTTTGCGATCAAATTCCAAATAGCAGGGTTATTTTCATAAGATAAAAAAGTATTTGGTAAACTTTCAAAACCATCTAAAACAGTTTTTAATTCTTGAAGGTTCTTTTTTTGATCTTCAAATTCTACTTTATCTTTTATATAATATGTTGGCCAAGTTTTTTTGCCTGTTAGTATTTCTAATTTAAATTTGTATTTTTGAGCAACACATAATAAATAAGGACTAACAAAGTTTTTATATTTACCTGCTTTAGAATTAAAATCTTTTATATCGTAATATTTATATATAGAATTTGCTTTATACCATTTTAGACTATTTTGTCTATTTTTTATTTCCCATGCAGTAAGATCTTTTGGTCCAACTTGATATAAACCATCTTTTTTATCAAAAATTTTAACGGTTTTTAAAACTAAATTTTTATCCACAGCAATAGCTAAATCATTAATATTTAAATTAGGATCAAAATCGGCTGACGCTCTTGGATTGTACTCTATATTATAGTTATCTTTTGCAAATACATTTGGTGTAATAAACAAAACTAAACTTATAAAAAAAGGTAAAAAAGTTTTTTTCATTGATAAAATCTCCATAATCATAATATTTAATTTTGAATGGATTTAAACCATTCTTTATCATAATCTTCCATAGTTTTCCTCAGAGAACTCCAAGAAACTTTTTCAGTTCCATCAATTCCTCTTCTTAACCAAAAACCTACTATTCTATAATCTTCATATTCTCTTGGTTCTATTTTTATATCAATTTTTAGAGTTATTGTAAAATTATCTGTAAAATCAACACCAGAATAAGGATCTTTTTTGAGTGATTCTTTATATTCTTCTACTTTTTTATCAAAATCGCCTCTTTTTTTCAAACCAACATAAACTCTAGAATACTCTCTTAAATTTTCTTTAAAAAAACTATTATAAATATCTTTATTATTTACACCTAGTGTTTTACCATCTGGCTTATCATAAAAATTATCAGAAACCCATTGAATCATTTCTGGATTAAAATAACTAATATTTTCTTCATAATCATATTCTTTCTTATATAATTTTAAACCTGATACATACTCTAAATATGGATAAATACTGTCATTTGGATCAAATTTTATACTTTTATCTACCAACATTTTTGAAGCATTTGCGAATAAATAAGGTAAATATACAGGTAAAATATATCCACAAAGTTTTTCATTGTTAATAGAAAGAGGTTTTTCAGTATCGGAATAACAAGGAAAATTATCTTTAGTAAAAATATTTGCATGAAAAATTTCTTTTTCTTTAGTTGTTAGTTTTTTAGAACTCCCAGCAAAAGAAATAGTTTGAAATATCAAAAATATTGATATTGTGGATATTATAATTTTTTTCATTTTTTCATTTTAATAAATTAAATAACTGTCCTACTTTAAATATAATTCTAAAATACTTTTCATAAGAACAAGCTAAATAATTATAGAATAGAAAATAAAAATGAACAATAATATTTTAGGTTTGTAATAACTAATTTTGAATGGATTTAAACCATTCTTTATCGTAATCTTCCATAGTTTTCCTCAGAGAACTCCAAGAAACTTTTTCAGTTCCATCAATTCCTCTTCTTAGCCATCTACCTATTATGGTAGAATCTTCATATTCTCTTGGTTCTGATTTTATATCTAATTTTAAATTATCCATAAAACTCATCATAAAATCGACTCCAGAATAAGGATCTTTTTTTAGATATTCTTTGTATTCTTTTACTTTTTTATCAAAATCGCCGCTTTTTTGTAATCCAACATAAGCTCTAGCATATTCTCTAAAAATTTCTTTAAAAAAACTATCATAAATGTCTTTGTTATTTATACCTAGTGTTTTACCATCTGGTTTATCATAAAAATTATCAAAAATCCATTGAAACATTTCAGGATTATAATAATTTACCATTTCATTATAATCATATTCTTTAGTATAGGTTTTTAATCCTGAAACAAGTTCTAAATATTCAAAACCATTTCCATTTTCAGGAATCTTTACATTTTTATCAACTAAAACTTTTAATGCATCAGTTAAAAGATACATCATTGATGACGGTGAATCTATATAAGCGCAAAGCTTTTGATCTTTTAGCATTACAAATTTACTAGTGCTAGAATCACAAGGTAAATTTTCTTTTGTAAAATATGTTGTATATAAAATTTCTTTTTCTTTAGTTGTTAGTTTTTTATAACTCCAAGCAAAAGAAACAGTTTGGAACATTAAAAAAGATAAAATTGTAGATATTATAACTTTTTTCATATTTTTAATCCTATAAATTAAATAAAATAGCAGATAAAAAAGACTCTCCAAGTTTTATAGATTTTTCTGGAGACCAACCATATTTTTCATCAGGTGAATTTGCATTATCTTTAAAAGGCATTTCTAAAGTAAGAGAAAGAGTTTTATATGTTTCTCCAATATAAGTACTAGCAAGAGTTAAATTTGCTAAACCAAATTTGTCTTTTTCATAACCAAATTTATCTTGAAAATCAGGGTTTATTTTTATTAAAGTTTCTGTAAATTCTAATTCTCTTTTTTCCATTTTCTCATCATAAGAAGGAATACCTTCTGCTCTGGAAAAAAAGTTATATGGTAGACCTTCATCACCATGTATATCAAAAAACATATCAAGTCCGATTTCTTTTATTTTATTTCTTACATAAAAAACTTCAGGACTTCTTTCTACGCTAGGTTCTCCCCACTCACGATTTAGATTCGCTCCAGAAGTATTTGTTCTTAAATTTCCTCTAAAACTACCATCAGGATTCATATTAGGAACTAGGTAAAAAACAGCTTTATTTAATAATTCTCTTGAAACTGGATCATTTTTATCGATCAATTTTTTTATAAAACCTTCCATAAACCACTCTGCCATTGTTTCACCTGGATGTTGTCTGGCAATAAGCCAAATCTTTTTTTTATTATCATTATTATTACCAACTGTAAGAAGATCCATATTTCTTTCATCAATTGTTTTTCCTAATACAGAATGTTCAACAAGTGAAGATTCTTGAGCATCTGAAATTAAATCAAGATGTCTTTCATAAGTATAAGGCGCAAAATATGAATAATAAATGGTATTTCTTTCTATTTTATGAGAAAATTTAAGCTCATTTCCATCAAAAAAGCTTTTTACTCTAAACCAGTTTTTTCTATCATAACTAGCACAAACATTATAATTTTCCCAGCCTTTAGGATAACTAGTTTTTCCTGCATTTGATATATTAAAATTGTATTCTTTGTTTTTAGAGCCTGTAAAACTAAAATAAAACCATTGAGAAAAGTCAAAATTATTATCTTTTCTAATATTTAAATTTATTTCTTTTTCATTTAAATCGACTACTTCTATATTTCCACTATCAAAACTTGAACTAACAAACATTTTTTACCTTTTAATTACTTTTCTTTTATTATTCTTTGTAATAACTATCATACAAACCTATATTATACAATTACTCTAATTTCTATACTAATAATTTTTTTTACAAGAGTTTAATTTTTTATTAATAACAAATTTAGTTTTTTTAAGATATAATCATTTTTGAATTAAAGAAAAAAACTTACTTAAAATAATAAAATGAAAATAATAGATGAAAATAAAATTACAGAAGAAATAGTAGAAAAGAAAAGTACAAGAAAAAAGATTGAAATCTATGATTTTTTATTATTTTCTATGTTAATAATAAATATAATGTCTATTATGGGATATGCAACATTTTCTTTAAACCCATCTTTATTAGCTAAATTTCCTGAAACAGTGACTATTTTTAATTATTCATATTATTTTTTTTCAAGAACTCAAATTATTATTTCATTTTTAGCATTAGCTTTTCTTTTTCATAAAAAATATAAATATTCTTGGGTTAAAGATTTTTCTTTTGTTTTTGCTATAAGTTTATTTTTAGAATGGTTAGGAACAAGTTTTGGAATCCCTTTTGGTAAATATGAATATACTGATTTATTAGGCTGGAAAATTTTGGATAGAGTTCCATATCTTATACCTATAAGTTGGTTTTTTATGTCAGTTTCTTCATATTGTATATCGTTAAAATTGGGTGAAAAAATTGATTTTAGAAATAAGTTTTTAAGAAGTTTTTTTAATATAATAATTGCTTCTGTTTTCCTAACTTCTTGGGATTTAACACTAGATCCTGCGATGAGTAACCTTACTCCTTTTTGGATTTGGGAAAAACATAATTCATTAAATTATTTTGGTACTCCAATAGTTAATTTTTGGGGTTGGTTTTTTACTGCTTTTCTTATAATGACAGGTTTTGAATTAATAAAAACTGAAAGATTATTAGATAAACAAGATATTATTTGGAATATAAAATTCTATTTTGCAAATTTATCTTTACCAGTCGGAATTGTAGTTTTTTCTGGTTTATATTCACCTGTTTTTATCACATTAATAGTTTTTTCTTTGATGTATGGATTCTCTTTTTTGTTAAGTAAAAAATAATTAGAAAATCAGAAAATAAATTTTTTATTTTTATTCTATTAACTCTCCATCAAGAAACTCATAGCCTTTTTGAAAATCTATTTCTTCATACGATTCTTGAATAAAAAAAGATAAAAAGTTTTCTAAAAACTTACCTTTTTAATAAATAATATTAAATATAGACTATAAGGAGCAGAAATTAAATAACTTCCTTAACTTATATAAAGGGTTTGATGAATCAAACCCATTCATGCTACATATGTTGCACTTTAATTTCTTTACTGCAAACGGATATTAATTAATTCTAATTACTAAAAATGAATTTTGATTGGAAAATTATGTGAACATTAATTCACGAACAGATTTTTTTATATTATATATCTAATATTATTTTTAAATGTGGATATTCCTTTTTGATTCTATTTATTTCTTTTTCTGGTATTAAATTATTAGCTATCTCTAATTTTTCTAATTTTTCTAAGTTCAATAATTCATCGGGTATTTTTTTTATTCTATTGTTATATAATGAAAGATTTTTTAAGTTTTTTAGATTTTTAATTTCTTTTGGAATTTTTACTAACTGATTATTAGATAAATTTAAATACTTTATATTTGATATATTAGTTATTTCTAAAGGAAATTCTTTTAAATTTGGAGAAGTTAAGTTCAATCTTTCTAAATTAATAAGCTTTTCTAATTCTCGTGGTAATTTTTTTATTTTACTTGCATTCAAAGATAATGAATTTAAATTAATTAAATTTCCTATCTCTTTTGGTAAAAATAATTCTGAATCAATCTCTAATTTAATTTCTAAATATTTTAATTTAATAAGTTTTTGAATATCTGAATTAATTTTTAATTTTTGCGGTGTTCTGCTGAATAAATTAAGACATTCTAAATTAACTAATTCAGATATGTCTAAAATATATTCCGAAAAATCTCCTCCAAATACAGTTAAAAATTCAAGGTTTTCTAAGGATTTAAGTATCGAAATAGAACAAGATAATGTCCAAACAAGTAATGATATTGTTCTAAGATTTTTTAATTCACCTAATTCTTTTGGTAAACTTATTATAGGATTATAATCTAATGCAAGATCTTCTAAATCTACTAAATTTTTAATTTCTTTTGGTAAAAAATTTATAGAATTTCCAGAAAAATCAAAAATCTTTAATTTTCTTAAATTAAAAATCTCAATAGGTAATGTATTTATATTATTTGAAGATAACAATAAAATTTCAAGATTTTCTAATTTCCCCAATTCTTTAGGTAAACTAATTAATTTATTAAAATTTATTCTTAAATCTTTTAGATTAATCAAATTTCCTATTTCTTTAGGTATTTTTTTAATTTGATTAATATCTAAATCAATTTCATTTAAATTTACTAGTTTACCAATTCCTTTTGGTAAGCTTTTTAATAAATTATCATTTAATGTTAAACTTCTAATATTAATAAGTTTCTCTATCTCATTTGGTAATCCACCTTCTATCTCGTCATATACAGCAAAATGTAGTGCATTATTTTCATAAGATTTATTTATATACCCTAATATTTGAGATTTTTCCATTTTATTATATTTTTAATCATTTATATATTTTTTTTAGAATCATAAAAAGTTAAATTTTTTCCAAAATTAATCTTATTCATTTATTTTTTTTAATTACCACTAGGTATTTTTATATCAAAAGAAAAATATTAAAAAATCTTATGTTTAAATTCTAGCTTTTTACATCGTTTTTCTTAAAAGATGTTTTACACTCATTATTTTATTTTCTAAATCATCAATATAATTATCACCCATTTGAACAAGACCTGTTTTACTTTCATTTTCTTCTAATTTTTTTATAACTCTCATAAAAAGTTTAAAAGAATCACTTTCAATTTTTTCAGGAATATCCTCATCTAAAGCTTCTTCATTTATTACACCAAAGGGAATACAAAATATTTTATAGATTGCTTCTTCTGGGTCATAATTTTTATATTCTACATTTATAATTTTTTTATTTTTTATATAAACATATCCAATATCATCTGTTGTAAGAGATGAAACCATTAATTTTCTATTTTTACTAGAAAGAGTAGCAATTTGCAAATAATCAAATAAATTTATTTCATTTATTTTTCCACTAAAACCAGATGAATTATCTTCTTTTACATAAGAGTATAACTCTTCTAAATTACCATTTTTAAAATAATATTTTATAGCACCATTAATTTCAGCCATTTCTTTAAATTCTGGAGATGAATTTGCTGTTATTACGACAACTTTACTTTCAACTTTATTTTTTTGTAACCAACCCAAAAATTCAAAAGCATTTATATCATTTGCTCTTTCTATATCAGAAAAAATTATATTAAACTTTTCATTTTCTAATAATTTCATGGCATTAACTGACGAATCTACCTCGGTTACTTTTATACCTTTTTTCTGAAAAAAATTCTTTAAAGTTTTTCTTACTACAATAGAATCATCTAGGATAAGTAGTTTATACTCTTCGTTTATATTTGTTTTTGAAGATTCATCCATTATTTGAGCAGAAGTTAATAATAAATTTTCAAAAGCAATATTTATAGATACAACATTTGGCTCTTCCCATTTTTCTTCATCAATTTTTCCCCCTTTTAGTGCAACCAAAGTAGAAAAAGCATCTACCCCAACTTGATTTTTGAATTTACAATGAATTAGTTCACCATTTTTGAAATACATAATCCCTTTTTCTTTTTCTAAAGGTGGTATGATACTTATTACTTTGTTTTTCTTTGATAAAGTAGCCATTTTTATATAATCAAAAATATCAATATTTGATATATTACTTGTAAAACCTTTTTTATTTAATGATGATATTAATTCTAAAAGATAATTAAAGTTTACAGGTTTAGTTATATATTTTATTACTCCATAATCAACAAATTTTTCTTTTAATTCGGCTGAATCTGTTCCTGTAATAACAATTACTTTTGAATCAATATTGTTTTTTCTCATCCATAATAACAATTCAAATCCATTCATTTCTGGCATATTCATATCTGTTATAACAAGATCAAAAGTTTCTTCTTTTAAAATGCTTAATGATTGAACAGCAGAAATAGCCGATTTAACATTAAACCCGTTATTAGAAAGGAAATCCGTAAGTAATCGTCTAAAAACACCGCTGTCTTCAACCACCAAGATTTTTTGTTTTCTATTATTTAATGTATTCATAATTTTTTAATTTTCACCATAAACAGAAGCAAAACTTTATATAAAGAGTATAGCTTAAATGTTTATTAACATATAGTACCTTAATTATTATTATGACCATAATTAACAATATTTCATAGTATGTTTATATATATTTAGCAAGCTAAGTATTTAATATGTATTTCTTTCCAATGAAAAGTAATATTATGATTACGATTATAAATTATTCAATGTATTTGTTTAGGATCGTTTTTAAAATGAGAGTAAAATCTCTTTATTTTTTACTTTGTTCTATTGATCTAATTAAAAGTATTTATTCTAACTAAATATGTATAATATAATTTAAAAAATAGACTTACCAAAAAGAATCTTATATTCGCTATTTACTTTGTTTTCATAAGTACTAACATTAGGATCTCCGTAACGTTCTAAAGAACGTTTAATATTTCCATTATTTCTATCATTTATTTCATAAGCCATATAGGCTGTTGATGTCCATATATTTTTTGAAATATCATGACGTTGACTAAGATTTGTTTGGCTTTTTATAAAATCATCTTTATGTTCTGTGTAAGGACTTCTTCCTGTTTGCCCTTTAGCCATTCCTGCCATATAGTGTACTTGACGAATAGCAATCCCTGTTAATTGTCCAAGACCTCCTGCACCAGTATGACTAGTAGCTCTAGGATTAAATCCTCCACTTTCATGAGCATAAACTGCTAACATAATTTTTGAGTCTACACCAAAAGCTTTACTTGCTTTATCTAGTTCAACAGAAATTTTCTTCATTTCACTTTCAGTAGTTTTGGTTCTAGCAGAATTACCTATTTTATTATGATATTCTTGATATTTTTTTAG
>JBBTGK010000005.1:0-12280 GCA_038060635.1 Cyanobacteriota bacterium
CAATGTCCATATCTTGTTACCATACCGTTTGAATGTGTTATTTCAACAGTAGTTCCATATTCCCATCTTGTTCCTGCGTGAGTAACAATACCGCCTAATGACGAATAAATAGGGGTTCCTGAATTAGCTGCAATATCTATTCCTCTATGAAAACTTCCTCCTCTTGGTCCATAACCAGAAGAAAACTCTCCTTTAGTTGGCCAAGAAAATCTACCTGAAGATGCTAAACCATTTTGACCTGCACCTGCTTGTAAAGAACGACTTGAAAGTTTAACGCCTCTATTTCTTGTTTCATTTCTAGAAATTGCTTTACCTGGTATTATTATTGGTTGCCCGATTTGAATATTTGATGGATCTAATGCTTTATTTGATTCTAATATTTTTGAAATAGAAACATTATATTTTTCAGATAAATATTCTAATGTTTGATCTTTACCTATTTTATGAACTCTGTGTTGCTCTCTTGAATCAACTTGCTTTTTAGCAAATTTTAAAGTTTCTTTTTTATGATTTTTTAATTCACTAGCAATAGCTTCTTGAGTACTTTTTTTAGGAATAAAAAGCACTTGATTTTCTGAAACAAAATTAGGATTTTTTATTTTATTCATTTTTACAATTTTTTCTGCTGAAGTTTTATACTTATTTGCAATGGTATCTATTGTTTCACCAGATTTTATTTTATGAACAATTCCTTCCACTAAGGGAACTAAAATATTTTCTCTTCCAACTAAGTCATTATCAGTTGAAATACCATTTATTGCTTTTATAACATCTGTTGGTGCATTAAGATTTTGAGCAATTTTAAAAACAGTGTCATCTGCTTTTACTTTATATGATGTTATAGAATCTGATTCTGAAGCAATAATTCCTTTTGAAATTTGCGATTTAATAAAATTAGTTTTTTCACTAAGATTTTGTTCCATTACCATATTCATTGGTGATGCGTTTGCTTTGAAACCATCATTTTCTAAATTATTAAAAAAACCAAATAAAGCTGATGTTATTGTAATTCCTAAAATAGAAAATGAAGCTACTTTTACTTTTGTGTTACTAAAAAAAGGTTTTTTATTTTCTTTTACTTTTTCGTATATAAATGTGTGTATTTCTTGTTCGTCTGGCTCTCCAAATAATGAAGACAAATGAGTGTCGTTTATGTCTTTGTTGCTTGAAACATTTAATTTTACTGGTTCAAAAAAACTGTTTCTATCTATAATCACGTTGTCGTTGCTTTTATCAAGCATTTCTTCTAAACTTAAAGTACTATCTTTTATCATTAAACCTACTTCTCCCTATTTACAAAATATCCGTACCCAATTAAAAGAATTGAGACTTATAGGTTAACTTATAGTTAAATCTAAATAAAAAATTTAAACTATACCCTTAATTTTATCCAAAGAATTCTTATTCAGCAACCTTTTTAATTAATTTTAAGTTTTGTAAACTTAGTCAAGGTAAGTTATTATTGCAATAGAGTTGTATTATAAATTTTATTAAGTTTATAATTTTAATGTGATAATTATAGTTTTTATCACTTAAAACATTTTTTTTATATAATCTAAAATTAATCAGAAATCCAATCTGATAAAAAAGATTGTGATTTTACAGGATTAAATTCTAAAAATTCATAATTTACTAGTTTATGTATATTGTAAGGATCTTTTTCAAAAAAACTTTTTATAGTTTCAAGGCTTTCTGATTTAGCTATAACAACTCCACCAGTTCTTGGATTTAGAGGGCCTGAGCATAATAGAAATTCTTGATCGTAACCTTGTTGTAAAAAACTTCTATGTTCAACTAAAACTTTTTCTATTTCTTCTATATTACTAGTGTAAGTTATTTTTATAATAAAATGCTTCATTGCTATCCTTCAAATTTATATGTTATTGTTTTTCCACGACAGTAAGTCATATTTTAAAAATTTCAGTAAAAATATTACCATAACATTAAATTTAAAAAATATTTTGATGATATTTTTTAATGTTATAATGAAGGAAATGTTTAAAAAAATTTCAACTCTATTTTACTAGAATGATTAGTTTTTTAATAACATAAAGAATTTTATTTTATATTTAATTAGTAAAGGGAAAATATTTAACATGAAAGCCATAGTTTTTGTGGATTTAGATGAAACTATTTTTCAAACCAGAATAAAAAATAAAGAGGGTTTTATTCCTGTTACAAATACAAAAAATCCTAAATATACTTCTTACATGACACCAGCACAATCTCTTTTATGGGATATAATTGTAAATCATGAATCAGTTAGTATAATTCCTGTAACATTAAGAGGAATAAAAGAATATAATGATACTCAAATCAGCAAAAACCCTAAAATAATAACAAGTGTTTTATATTTTTCAGGAATAATAACAAATAATGATTATGCTGATGCAGTTTGGGCAAATCATATAAAAAGCTGTTTTTTAAAATTAAAACCTTCGTTAGGTGATATTTTTCAGGAATTAATGAAAAACTTAAAAAAAGATGTTTTTAAAGTCGAAATAGTTGATAGTTTTTATATTTCAATAAAAAATTTATCTTCAGGTGATGTTGATTATATAAACCAAAATAAAGCATTAATAAAATTTATAGAGAAGAAAATAATAAATGATGAATATGTAGTACATTTCAAAAATAAAAACATCATAATTTTACCAAAATTTTTGAATAAAAAAAATTCTGTTCAATACCTTATAAATAAATATAAACCAGATCTTACAATAGGAGCAGGAGATAGTCTTTTTGATTGGGGTTTTATGGATTTATGTGACTATAAATTAATACCAAGAGATTCTCAATTAGAAGCTTTTATAAATGGTGAAATTGGTAATTACGAAAAAAGATGATTTATGATTCTCATTCGTGAATCATCTTAATATAAAAATAAAAGTTCTGACAACTTCTTAAAAAATGTAAATATACCTAATTTAATTTTAATAAAAAAATAATTTTTTTCTATAGTTTTTTTAATCTAAAAACAGCTATTTATCAACACAAATAAGTATTTTAAGATTTTAAATATAGTAAAAAATATTAAAAATTCCAATTAAAGATTTGTGTATTTACGATAAATTACAAATTTCTGTGTACTATAATACTTACTTTGATCGGCTTTTAAGTTAATCTTAAACAGTTAATTATATATAATTTAATTATTTAGTTTGATAATATACTATTTATCAGCCGTCTGTATTTGTTATTTTTAGGCAAAAAAATATGTCAATAGAATTTAAATCTGAAGAAATGACAATAAATATGGGTCCTCATCACCCGAGTACTCATGGTGTATTGCGTCTTATCGTCAAAATTGACGGTGAAGTTATAAGACACGTTGAACCTGTTATTGGTTATCTTCATAGATCAATAGAGCGATTAGCTCAAGATAGAAATTATTTTATGTATTTCCCAGTAGTGGATAGAGTTGATTATGTATCAATAATTGCTGCTGAATGGCCAATGGTTATGGCTGTAGAAAAAATTGGTGGTATAGAAGTTCCTGAAAGAGCCGAATATATTAGAGTAATAACTGCAGAGCTTACAAGAATCATGAGTCATTTGTTTTGGTTAGGAACATTCATGCTAGATTTAGGTTCAACAACTGTAATCATGTATGCACTTAGAGAGAGAGAAAAAATTGTTGACCTTATGGAAGAATTAACTGGTCAAAGAATGATGTTTAATTACCTTCGTTACGGTGGAGTTAATGCAGATGTTCCTGAAGGATGGCTTCAAAAAGTAAAAGGCTTTTGCGATTACTTTTTAAGAATGATTGATGAATACGAAATTCTAATAAACAAAAATCCTATTTTCATTTCAAGAGTAAAAGATATTGGGATAATTCCAAAAGAAATGGTTTCTAAATATGGTGCGTGCGGACCAATTTTAAGAGGTTCTGGCGTTAAATATGATGTTAGAAAAGATGAGCCATATTCTGTTTATGACAGATTTGACTTTGATATACCAGTTGGAGAAAAAGGCGATACATTTGATCGTTATGTTGTTCGTATGGAAGAAATGAGACAATCTGTTAGAATTTTAAAACAAGCAGTGGATCAAATACCTCCTGGACCTTGTTTAAAGAAAAAATTAAGTTTTAGTTTTAAAATTCCTGCTGGAGATGCTTACTGTCAAGTTGAAGCACCAAGAGGAAATATGGGTGTTTATTTAATGAGTAATGGTACTAATACTGCTGCTAGAGTTAAATATAGAACACCATCTTATGCGAATATGCAAATTTTACCTCATGTTTTAAAAGATGCATTTTTATCAGATATAATGGCAATATTTGGAAGTTTCGATGTTATTCTTCCTGAAGTAGACAGGTAGCATTCTAAGGAGCACTAATGGAAGTATTATTAAAAATTTATGAAGGTATCCTATCTTTAATACCTTTTGAACCAGTAAGAAATGGAATAGGATTGATAGTCCCTACTCTATCTATAGCTAGTATGGTTTTAGGTGTTGTATTTCTACTAATTTGGTGGGAAAGAAGACTTATTGCTTTTATTCAAGTAAGACTTGGTCCTAACAGATTGGGGCCAGCAGGTTTATTTCAATCTTTTGCAGATGCTCTTAAGGTTATGCTAAAAGAGGATATTGTTCCCAAAGATGCAGATCAAATTTTATTTAGTCTTGCACCTGTTTTAGTTTTTGTTCCTGGTTTACTAGTTTATAGTCTGGTTCCTGTTGGAAATGGAATGGTAGTTAGTAATGTTGGATCGGGGTTACTTTTGTTTTTCTCAATTTCATCTCTTACAACACTAGGAATTATGATGGCTGGTTGGTCATCTAATAATAAATATTCACTTATGGGTGGAATAAGGGCTGTTGCTCAGGCAATTAGTTATGAAATACCTTTACTTTTATCTTTAGTAGGTATTATTTTACTTACAGGTTCTTTAAGTATTGTTGATATTGTTGAAAAACAAGATATTTGGAATATTATTAAACAACCAATTGCATTTTTTATATTTTTTACTTGTTCATTATCAGAAGTAAATAGAATTCCATTTGATTTACCTGAAGCAGAATCAGAATTAGTTTCTGGATATAACACAGAATATAGTGGATTCAAGTTTGCTATGTTCTTTCTTGCAGAATATATAAACACTTTTACATTAGGTGCTTTATGTACTGTTTTATTCTTTGGTGGTTGGAGATTCCCTTTCGACTCTTATTTAGGAGAAGTAGGAATGCAACTTTCAAATCAATTAGGATTAGTTTGGTTTTTTGTTAAAACAATGTTTTTCTTCTCTATCGTTATTTGGATAAGAGGAACATTACCAAGAGTAAGACCTGACCAACTTATGGCTTTCGCTTGGAAATATTTATTGCCTCTTGCATTAGTTAATATACTTGTAACCACTTTATTAGCCGCTTATGGCTTTGGTGTTTTTAGTAGATAAGGAAATTAATTATTATGGAAAAAACAGAAAAAAAATCTTCATCAGTAGAAAAATATTTTCAAAATATTTTTTATGGTATAGAGGCTATCTATAGAGGAATGAAACTTACTTTTTTCTATTTGTTTCAAGCCAAAGTTACAGAGATTTATCCAGATATAAAAAGAAAGTTACCTCAAAGATTTAGAGGTCGTTTTGCATTTTTATACAATAAAGATGATGGTAAAATGCTTTGCATTGGTTGTAATGCTTGTGTAAAAGTTTGCCCACCTCAAACTATTCGTTTAGAAACAGAAAAAGGTGCTGATAAAAAGATAAAAGTAAATGTTTATGAGATAAATATAGGTGAATGTATATCTTGTGCAAATTGTGTTGAAGTTTGTCCTGTTGGAGCTTTAGAGATGACTCATGAGTTTGAAACAGCGACATTCGATCAAAATGATTTGCTTTTTGATATGCACAAATTAGCAAAATATGTAGAAAGACCTAATATGTATTTGCCTCCTGATAAAGCTCCGGCTAAGAAATAGGTAATACAAAGGGAGAAATTGGTTTTATGTGGAAAGATAAGTCGTTTTTAATAATTTTTGGTGTGTTTTCATCAGCTGTTCTGATGTTACTTATAAGCCTAGTTTTTGGTAGTGTTGGTCTTGGAAAAGATTTAGCATTCTATTTTTTATCAGGTTTAATTGTTTCATCTGCAATTGGTGTTGTTACTGTACCAAATTTAATGCACGCAGGTTTTTTATTAGTACTTACTTTTGTAAGTACCGCAGGTATTTATGCATTGCTTAATGCAGACTTTTTAGCTGGAGCTCAAATCCTTATAAATGGTGGCGCTGTAACTATTATGATGATGTTTGCGGTAATGCTTACAAATAGTAGTAAAGATACAGATAAAATACCTTACTCTTATGAATATAGATTTGTTGCCTTTGTTCTTTCTGGTTTAGGTTTATTTCTAATCTTAATTTTAAGAACATTAGGTGTAAACTTTAATTTATTGGGTGGACAAATGGTTTCTTGGGCACCATCATCATGGGCAATAAAAGAGCCAATATCTGTTTCAACTACAGAACTTATTGGAAAAATGTTTTTTGAAAAATACCTTGTTCCTTTTGAAGTTGCGTCTGTTCTTCTTTTAATGGCATTAATCGGAGCTATTGTTTTAGCTCTTAGAGAAAAAGATATAAAAGAAGATTTGATAGAAACTACTGAAGAAATAAAAGAATTAGAAGAAAAAGTATCAACGAAATAAATAGAAAAGGATAATATTAATAATGACTCTTACTTTATATCATTATTTGGTTTTAGCAGCACTACTCTTTTGTGTAGGTGTTTATGGAGTTCTTACAAGCAAAAATGCTGTAAGAGTTCTTATGTCATTAGAACTTGCATTTGCAGGTGTCAGTGTTAATTTAGTTGCTTTTTCAAACTATATAACACCAGGACAATTAACAGGACAGATGTTTACTATTTTTATAATGACGGTATCTGCGGCTGAAGCTGGGGTTGGATTAGCAATTATATTTAATGTATTTAAAAATTTTCAAACTGCTGATATGGAAAAAATCAGTACTATGAAATGGTAAGAGAAATTGAGGGTTTGAAATCGTGATAGAATTTGCAGTAAAAAACGCTTGGTTAGTAGCTTTACTACCATTACTTTCCTCGATAGTAATAACATTTTTAACAAGAAAATCTCCTGTTTTAAGTTCAAGAATTTCGAGAGCTTTTATTTTTATGGCTTTAACTTTATCTTCATTGATATGTTATGAAGCTGTAAACGATATAGATTATGTTTTACAAAATTCAGCTGGATCATTAAGATGGTTTACAAGTGGCAGTTTTGACTTTGCTCTAAGTTGGAAAGTTGATGCCGTAACCGCAATGATGTTAGTTGTTGTAACTTTGATAAGTACATTAGTTCAACTTTATTCAAGGGAATACATGGAAGAATATATTCATAAAGGTTATTCCTTTTCAAGATATTATGCAGAACTTTCTTTATTCTCTTTTTCAATGCTTTTACTTGTTTTAACCGATAACTTTTTAGTTCTTTACGCTGGTTGGGAACTTGTAGGGGTAAGCTCATTTTTGTTAATTGGTTTCTTTTTTGAAAAAAAATCTGCTCCTTATGCAGCTAAAAAAGCTTTTTTGGCAAACAGAGTTGGAGACTTTGGTTTTCTTTTAGGAATACTTTTAATATTTACATACACAAACACCCTTAACTTTGATGTTGCAGCTGCTCAAATAGCTGCTGGTAAAATGACTGGTGGTGTTTTAACTCTTGCTGCAATACTTACATTTTTTGGAGCTATGGGTAAATCTGGACAATTTCCTTTACACATTTGGTTACCAGATGCGATGGAAGGACCAACACCTGTTAGTGCGTTAATTCACGCGGCAACAATGGTTGCAGCTGGAGTTTATATGGTTGCAAAAATTATGACTATATTTGCTCAAGCAACTTTCCCTGTTTTATGGGGTTTCAACGCTTTAGATTTTATAGCTGCAATTGGTGGAATAACTGCTATTATGGCAGCTTTTATTGCAATAACTCAAACAGATATAAAGAAAATACTTGCTTACTCTACTGTAAGTCAATTAGGTTTTATGATTCTTACTTTAGGAATGTATTCTACAGAAGGGGGTATTACACCTCTTGGTTATACAGCAGGGATGTTCCATCTTTTTACTCATGCATTTTTTAAAGCTATGTTGTTCTTATGTTCAGGAAGTGTAATTCATGCTTGTCATACACAAGATATATTTGAGATGGGTGGTTTAAGAAAAAAAATGCCTGTTACTGCAATAACTTGTTTAATAGGTACAGCAGCAATTTCTGGGGCTCCAGGGTTTGCAGGTTTTTGGAGTAAAGATGCAATGTTAGATGCAATTTACGAAGGTAATATGTTTTTATTCGCTTTAGCTGCAATTGGTGCAACAATGACAGCTTTTTATATGTTCAGACTTTACTTTTTAACTTTTGAAGGTGAATACAGAGGACATGGACATCCGCATGAACCAGGTTGGAGAATGAAATTTCCTTTAATCTTCTTAGCAATACCATCTGTTTTGATTGGTTTTGTTGGAACTCCTTGGGCAGATTATTTTAAAGATTTTGTTCATTACACACCTGTTGTAAAACATGCTACAGAACATGCTGCACATCATGGCCCTAACTGGATCGTTATGGGTTGTTCTTTAGCTATTTTTACAGTAGGAACAGGTTTATCTTTTGCTTTATACGGAAAAGGAGACTTATCTAAATCTGAAGCTTTATCACTAAAAATGGGAGGTTTATTTAAAGCATCTCTTAATAAGCTTTATATAGATGAAGCATATCTTTGGTTTATTGATAAATTTGTATTAGCTTTTGCAAAAGCATCATCTCTATTCGATAAATTCGTTATAGATATGATTGTTAATGTAGTAAGTTGGGCTTGTATAGGAGTTGCACACTTCGCAAAAAGAATGCACAGTGGAAATATTCAACAATATGCAATGGGCGTAATCGTTTCTGTTTTATTATTAATATTTGCAGGAACAAATTATGTATATATTGCAAAACAATTACCTATATATTGGGTATGGATTACAATAGGATTAATCTTAGCTGTTGCTTTATCAGTTTTAGGTTATTTTGGAAATTTATTTAAAAAAATATTAGACAGTAAATAAAATATAGATATTTAGTTTTTAGGAAATTTGGAATAATAAAAATGGCAGTAGATTCATCAGTTTTAAACAGTTTGTTTTTAACACTAATAGTATTTTTCCCCATACTTGGAGGTCTAGTTCAGTTAGCACTTCCAAGTTCTAGTGTTGCTAAAAAAATACCTCATAAGGTTGCATTAGGAACGACATTTATAACATTTATTATGTCACTTATTTTGGCAATGAATTTTAAGCCCTCAACAGATCCATCATCTGTTTTTAATTTTCAATTTGTAGATAAGTTTTCATGGATTCCTGTTCTTAACAGTAATTACCATATAGCTGTTGATGGTTTAAGTTTACCAATGGTTTTACTTACTTCATTAATAATGATTGTAGCAGTTCTTGCTTCTTGGAAAATAGAAAAAATGCCAAGAATGTATTTCTTTTTGATGATGATAATGCAAACAGCTGTTTATGGTGTATTTACATCACTAGATCTTTTACTATTTTTTGTAATGTGGGAATTAGAGCTTATCCCTATGTATTTCTTAATCGGTATTTGGGGTGGAGCAAGAAGAGAATATGCAGCTATGAAGTTTGTTCTTTATACAGCATTCGCTAGTGCATTTATGTTAATCGTATTTTTAGGTATCTATTTTAATACTGGTACTTTTGATTATGTACAACTTGTTCAAGGTTCAAAAGCTTTCGCAAATTTAGGAATGGGAATACAAGTTTTGGCCTTTGTTTCGCTAATGATTTGTTTTGCTGTAAAACTTCCAATGGTTCCTTTCCATACATGGTTACCAGATGCTCACGTTGAAGCTCCAACTGCTTTAAGTATAGTTCTTGCTGGTGTTTTGTTAAAAATGGGTTCTTATGGAATGATAAGATTTGGATTTGGACTTTTCCCAGATGTTATGTCGGCAAAAAATACAATATTAGATCTTAGTTTTTGGTTAGCTTGTTTAGGAACAATAAATATAATATATGGAGCTTTCTTAGCATTAGCTCAAACAGATATGAAAAGAGTTATTGCTTATTCTAGTGTAAGCCACATGGGTTTTGTTCTTTTAGGAATGGCAGGAATGAATGCAAATGGTCTTAATGGAGCAATATTACAGATGTTTACACATGGAACTATTACAGCAATGATGTTCTTATTTGTTGGTGTAGTTTATGATAGAACTCATACAAGAGAAATTGCAAAACTTGGTGGTTTGGCTCAACAAATGCCAATTGCTGGAGCATTTTTTGTAGCTATTTCTATGGCAGGTGTTGCTGTACCTGGAATGAATAGTTTTGTTAGTGAATTTTTAGTTTTTGCAGGTTCTTTCCAAAATCATCCTTACCTTTGTGCATTAGCTGCTTTTAGTGTTGTAATTGGTGCTGGATATACCTTATGGTTAAATGAAAGAGTGTTTTTTGGTCCTTTACCATCAGCTTGGAGAGGTTTACCTGATATAAATAAAATAGAAACTTTTAGTGTGGTACTTCTTATGACCATAGTTATTGCAACTGGTTTATATCCAGCACTTTTATTGGATATAATAAACCCAGCTACAAAACAAATAATGATGATAATGGGTATCCCAGCGTAAATTTGGAGGATTGAATTTTGAGTTTTGCAATTTTTGCACCCGAGTTAATAATATTAATAACGGCCTGTATAGTTCTTTTTGGTGAATGGTTTTTTAAACCTGTTGACAGAGTAAAAGAAAAAAGAGGTAGGAATATAGGTTTTGTTACCATAATAGGTATGTTTTTGTCTTTAGGTACTTTATTAGGTTTTAAAAGTACAAACTTTATGCTTATGGAAAGCTTCTTTAGTTCTGATAAAGCAAGTTTTTACCATTCTTTTGTGTTAGATGATTTTGCTTTATATTTTAAAGCAATTATAGTTTTTTCTTCTATACTCACTGTTTTAATTTCATTTAAATACATTAGTGAAAAAATAAGAAACTCTGGAGAGTTTTATTCACTCATCTGTATGGCAACTTTAGGAGGAATGGTTATTTCTTCTGCAAATGAAATGATTACTTTTTTCTTAGGAATTGAACTTTTAAGTATTAGTTCTTATATCCTTTCTTGTATGAATAAAGAAGATAAAAAATCTTCTGAAGCTGCAATGAAATACTTTGTTGTTGGTGGTTTATCATCAGCTCTTACTCTTTATGGTTTTTCTTTAATGTTTGGTCTTACAGGTGTTATAGATTTTCCTTCTTTAGCATCTGCATTAGGAAAACTTTCTCAAGCACCTCAACCTGTTAGCGTAATTTTAATAATAGCAACTGTAATGAGTTTTGCTGGTTTAGGATATAAAATAGCTGCGGCTCCTTTTCATATGTGGGCTCCAGATGTTTATGAAGGTGCACCAACACCTGTAACCGCTTTTTTATCTATTACTTCAAAAATAGCTGGTTTTGCTGCTTTTTCAAGATTTCTTCAAATATTTACCAATGACTTAGCAAATCAAATGATTATTCTTATAGCAATTGTTTCTGTAATTACAATGTGTGCAGGAAACTTCTTAGCTCTTGTTCAAAAAGATGTAAAAAGAATGTTTGCTTTTTCAAGTATTGCTCATGCAGGTTATATTCTTATTGGTCTTATTCCTTTAATAAAAGGTAATTATGATGATTTTTCAAGTGTTCTTTTCTACCTTACAGGTTATATTTTTATGAATATTGGTGCATTTGGAGCAATCATGTATTTTTCAAAACATACAGGTTCAACAGAAATTGAATCTTTTGCAGGTGTTGCAAAAAAATCTCCTTTCATCGCATTTGTTTTTTCTTGTTGTTTAGTTTCTCTTGCAGGTTTACCTCCATTTGGTGGTTTTACTGGTAAGTTTTATTTATTTGTATCAGCAGTTAATTCTGGTTATGCTTGGTTAGCTTTTGTTGGTGCTTTAAATAGTGTTGTTTCTCTTTATTATTATGTAAAAATAATGAAAGCTATGTACTTAAAAGATCCAGAAGAAAGTATAAAATGGGAATTGCCAAATGCAGCTCTTACAATGGCAGCAATTATAAGTATTGTTGGAATGTTAGCATTGTTTATTATGCCTTATCCATTTTTACAAATGGCAAAAATTGGATTTTAGTTTTTAAATAGAATTAAAAAAAAGCCTCGTGAATTAAAAAAATTCATGAGGCTTTTTTGATTTTTAATTATGTTATAATAATATTTAAATGAGATGAAATATTATGAAT
>JBBTGK010000006.1:0-29778 GCA_038060635.1 Cyanobacteriota bacterium
TCTATTTCGGGAATGTTAAATTTTTAGAGAACAACCTATTTTAATCAATCTAAATTGAAAAAACTAAGCTCTAAAATACTTATTTTTTTATTATTTTTATATATTTTACTTTTTTGTAAAATTTTTACTTGATTTTTTTGTTCTCTCATTTTATAATATTTATTATAGATATTTTTTCCTTAAAAGGGAGACTTAAAATGAAAAACAAAAAACTTTTGATTTTACCACTTATTTCTTTTCTTATTGTTAGTTGCTCTCCATCATCTACATCACCAAAATCTACTTACAATGATTCTACAAAACCAACCGCAGTTGTTACAAGTGATGCAATATCATCTAACACAGCTAAAGAAAAAGCAGAAGTAGGTGCATCAGCTAAAGATTCTACCACTCCAACAACTACAACTACTACCACAACTACACCTACATCACCAGTAGCCTCAACAGCACCAACTTCAACTTCACCAGCATCATCTGGTGCTGCGGCAAGAATTGATGAAGGCTCATCTAGTGGAAGCTCTTCAGGTTCATCAACGTCAGGATCTTATGCCTCAGAAGATAAAAATGCAGTAACTTCAGGAGGAATATCAAATGCTCCAACAGCTTATATCCCACCTCAACCAGTAAAAGCATTATCTGGAGGAAGTACAGATGATAATGATAAATTTTTAGATTATATAGATTATGTAAGAAGAATGAATTCTGGTTTTAGTGATTTTAGAGATGTAATAAAAGTAGATACGTCTGAAAGATATACAATAAATCTTACTGATAAAAATGGTAAACCAGTAAATGATGCAAATGTAACAATAAGTTCAGATAGTTTAGAATTATTTACGGCAAAATCTTATTCAAATGGAAAAGTTTTATTTTTTCCAAAATCTTTAGCTCAAATAAATAAAGACTGTCAACAAATGGATTGTTCTCAAAAATTTCCAAATAATTTAAAAAGCTATAGAGTTACAGTTTTAAAAGATAATTTAAAAATGACAAAAGATTTTGATAATACAACAACTAATTGGAATATAAAAACAGATAATGTAAAAGATCAACAAACTGGTATAACATTAGATTTAACATTTTTAGTAGATGCAACAGGAAGTATGGGCGATGAAATTGCTAGTATTCAAAAAACAATAAAAGATGTTTCTACTAAAATACAAAATTTAAGCCCAAAACCAGAAAAAATAAGATACTCACTTGTTTCTTTTAGAGATAGAGGAGATATTTATAGAGTAAAAAGATATGATTTTACTACTAATCTTGGTTTTTTCCAAGATTCATTAAATGAATTAGCTGCTGGTGGTGGTGGTGATTATCCAGAATCTGTTAATGAAGGATTAGATCAAGCTATCAATAAAGTAACTTGGACAGATAATAATGCAATTAGATTAGTATTTTTAGTTGGGGATGCACCGCCACATTTAGATTATGCTGATGATTATAGATATAACCTTTCTATGGCTGATGCTGTAAAAAAAGGAGTAAAAATATATCCATTAGGTGCAAGTGGTTTAGATTCTAAAGGTGAATATGTTTTTAGACAATTAGCTCAATATACTTCATCTAAGTTTTTATTTATTACTTATGGTGGAGATGCTCAAACTCCTGGAACTACAACCGCTCAAGTTGGAGCTTTTAAAGAAAATAACTTAGACAGCTTAATTGTTGATGTTGTTAAGGAAGAACTTTCTAATTTACAATTTTAGTTTTTAACAAAAATATCTATTTAACCTTCATTATCAATGAAGGTTATTTTTTTTATTTACAAATATGAAGATTTAAAGTATATTAAATTAAAAAATTACAAGGTTATAAAAACGAGATTAAAAAGGAAATAACATGAAAAAAAGCATTTTATCTTATTCGTTATTCCTAATTTTTTATTTTATTCTTTCTACAAACGCCTATGCTGAGTGTATATCAGGTGATTGTATAAATGGTAAAGGTAATTTTATTAAAAAAGATGGAGATAATTATAATGGGGAATTTAAAAATAGTGAATTTAATGGTCACGGGACTTTAATTAGTAAAAAAGGAACTAAATATGAGGGTGAATTCAAAAATGGTCTTTTTGATGGAAAAGGAAGCATTACTAATTCTAAAAACTCTAAATATATTGGAGATTTTAAAGAAGGTAAGGGTAATGGAAAAGGTGTAATGACTTTCCCTGATAATAGTAAATATGTGGGGGAGTTTAAAGATAGTATTTTTGATGGAAAAGGAACAATAACTTTATCAGATGGCACTAGATATGAAGGCGAATGGGAAAACGGTAAGTTTAATGGAAAAGGTGTAATGACTTTACCTGATGGTAGTAAATATATTGGTGAGTTTAAAAATGAGGAATTTGATGGGAAAGGAACTTTAATTACTAAATCTGGTGATAAATATGATGGAGAATTTAAAGAATATAAGCTTAATGGTAATGGTATTTGTATTACAAAAGATGGAGATAAATATGTAGGTGAATTTAGAGACACTATTTTTGATGGGAAAGGAACTATGAATTATTTTGATGGAGATAAATACATTGGAGAATGGAAAAATGGATTTAAAAATGGAAAAGGTATAATGAATTATTCTGATGGCATAGTATATGAAGGAGATTGGAAAGATGGAGATGCAAATGGAAAAGGAGTAATGCTGTTTTCTAATGGTGATAGATATGAAGGCGAATGGCAAAATGGATTTAGAAATGGAAAAGGTATAATGCTATTTTCCAATGGTGATAAATATGAAGGTGAATGGAAATATAGTGATAAAGATGGAAAAGGTATTTTTACAGGGTCTGACGGAGATAAATATATTGGTGATTTTAAAGACAATAAAAAAAATGGAAAGGGAATAATAACTTATTCTAACGGTAATGTATATGAAGGTGAATGGAAAGATGATTTAAAAAATGGCAAAGGTATAATGACTTTCCATGAAGGAAGTAAATATATTGGTGAGTTTAAAAATGAATATTTTAAAGGAAATGTAATTATATATTATCTTAATGGCAATATTTATGAAGGCGAATGGGAAAATGGTTTGAAAAATGGCAAAGGTATTTTTACGTGGTCTGATGGTGATAAATATGAAGGTAATTTTAAAAAAGGTTTAAGAGATGGAAAAGGTGAAATGACCTATTCTAATGGATGTATTGAAAAAGGTATTTGGAAAGATAATGAATTAATAAAATAACTTCCAGATTACTGGAATCCTCTTTGAATTAACAGCAAAGAAAAGATTCTAGGTATTATTAACATTTTTAATCATACCCTTATTATTGTCGCACCAATAGAAAGCCCCGCTCCGAATCCTACCATAATTATAGTTTGACCTTCTTTAAAAAAACCTTTTTCTTCAAATTCAGAAAAAAGGATAGGTATTGATGCAGAAGATGTATTACCGTATTTTTCTATATTACTCAAAAACTTTTCTTTTGGTTCTTTCAATTTATTAGCAATTCCATCTAATATTCTTTGATTTGCTTGATGTAAAATAAAATAATCAATATTGGATAAAGATAAATTATTTTTTTCTATTATTTCTAAAATAATTTCATATACAGATTTTATAGCCCATTTAAAAACTTCTCTTCCATTTAGTGTTAAAAAAGGCTTTAAGTTAGATAGTTCAGTTCCTGTAGAAGGGATTTTTATAATATCATTATATTCTCCATAAGATCTAATAATAAAATCAATAAATGAGTTTTTTGAAGATTTTTCTAATAAAAAAGCTCCTGCACCATCCCCAAATAAAATACAACTATTTTTATCATCATAATTAGTAAATCTTGATAAAATATCTACTCCAACTACAATTGCATTTTTATACATACCAGTTTTTAGATATTGATAAGCAGTACAAATTCCAAAAATAAAACCTGCACAGGCAGAATTAATATCAAATGCCACAGCATTTTTTAATCCAATTTCTTTTTGTATAGAACATGCTGTAGCAGGACAAAGATTATCAGGTGTTATTGTGCAACATATTAAAAGATCTATTTCTTCTGGTAAAATAGTTGATTTTTTTAATAATTTATCACAAGCTTTTGAAGCTAAATTACTAGTTTTTTCATTTTTTGATAATATTCTTCTTTCTTTTATTCCTGTTCTAGAAAAAATCCAATTTTCATCAATATTTAAACTAATGCTTAATTCACTATTACTTAAGATTTTTTCTGGTAAAAAAAAACTAGATGAATGTATAAAAACATTTTCATACGACATAGTAAAAAAGAAAAACCTAAAAAATAATACATTTTATATTTTACAATGTATTAAAGAGAAATAAAGATTTTTTTTCTAAAAATCTAAAGAAATTTTTGTGTAATTAAGCAACTGGGTTTTTGTCAGAAAAGAAAGCAACATTATTTTTTACAAATTCAGTTGAAAAGTATGATGCAATTGATCCTACTGTTAAAGCTGCTAAAGATAAAGGAACTCCTCCAGCAAAACGACCAATAAGACTTGCTGTAGCACCCATTCCTGTTGCAAAAGTCAAACCAGAAACAGCTCCAATTGCTGTATTTTTAACAACTTCTTTTTGTGCTTGTTGAGGGGTGTATTTTCCTTCGGAAACCTTCATTAAAGTTGTAATTCCATTAACAAAACCTCCTACTAAAACAGCACTTAAAAATTTATTTCTTACTAAGGTAACACTTAATGGCTCAGCTTTTGGCATAACATTTGTTTCAAGAAATTTATTAGTATTTCTTGTAAGTGTAACCGTATTATTTGCAATAGAAGAAGTAGTATTTGATATTTTATTTGAAAGAGTTAATCTTGTTGCTGGTACTGTCCCTGTATTTACTGAAGATTTTATAGAGTCATTTTTATTTAAAGCTGAAGAAACAGAAGATGCTTGAATAGCTTCCTCAATTGGTTGAGCATTAGAAAAATTACTTAAAGACGAATTAGCTATACTTGTCAACGCTGTAGTATTACTTATTCCACTCATTTTATTATCTCTATAAAAATCACTATACAATATTTATATAGAAAATATCATAAATTACTTTCTTATGTTTAAAGAAATTATACATTAATTAAAAAAACAAAATATTTTTAATATTTTACTCAGTAGGTTCTTTTCTAGGTTGATTATTTTTATTATGTCTATATTTTGATATTGCAGTATAAACTTGTTTTCTAACTCTATTTAAACTACCAAGTGGTTTTTGTTCTGGTAAAGAATGCCAAGGTGTATAAGATAAATTTTCACAAAAATCCATTTGTTCTTTTGTTTCAAATGATTGTTTAGGAATAGTTATTTTTGCAACAGTAATAAAAGGAGAAACTTCTGGACTCCAATCAACAAGAGAATCTTCAATTGGCATATCAGTATAAGAGCCTTTTCTGGTTTGAATCATAAAATCAAAACAAGATTCAGCTTTATTTAATGAACTAGAAAGAGCATTTCTTAAAAAATCTGGTGATTTATCTGATGATTTAGATTGAACTGTTGAACAAGGTTTAACTTTAAATTTTATAGCATTATTACCTAGTTTATATGGAGTAGTACTAAAATAATCAGTTGATAAAGGATTATCAACTTTTTTGCTAGTAGCTTTGTATATGTTATAAGCAATTTTAGGGTGCATTAGAGCAAATTTAGCTATTCCACCACTAGATATAGCATTTGTTAAATCTACATAATCATTTAAATCATTAATAAACATTGTACTATTATTTATCATCAAAAAATCTTGAGTTTTTTCATTTGATTCTTCTGATAATATTTTTTGACCTTCAACACCCATAAGTTTTATTGCCATTCCTCTTACATCTGCTTCAGTATCATTTTTACTTCTTCCATTAGAAAAACGAATCCAAGATTTAAATTCTTTGTTATTTTCAGAAAAAACACCTGTTTTTAAACTGCTATTTAAGGAAGTATTTGTAACTTTAAAAGTCGCTTTTACACATCCATGATGTTTTCCATGAGCATCTCTTTTTACAGTTGTTCCTAAAGGATACTCTTTTTCTAAACTACTTATAAGAGCTTTTTCTATTTGATTGGTTACATTAAGTTCATCTGGATATAATTTTTCACCTAATGATTTATCTAAAACAATTGAATTTGAATCTGATAGAGTTGATGAAATTTCATTATTAATAGGTTCATTCTTATCACTAGACAATCCAGAGCAAGAAACGAAAGAAACAACAACTGAAACAACAAATAATTTTTTTATCATAGAGTTTTTTTTTAATATTTAAATTCAATTTTACATTATAAAAAATTACTTTTCAAGATTTTTTATAAGTTTAAGATGAAATAGTTTTTTTAATAAATTAATAATAAATATAAAAACTAAGTTAAAAATTCATCATCATAATATTTATATAAAATACTGTTAATTTTAAATTAAATATTATATAATATATTTAAATGTAGTGGTTTTTATTTAAAAGTTTAATTCTTTGATAATACTTTAATTTATTTAAAATTTGCAAACCATATAAAACAGTATTAATTTTTTTTGAAATAAAGATATTATAATATTATCATGATTATTTTGGGTATAGATCCTGGTACAGCAACAGTTGGTTATGGATTAATAGAAGTGAATAAAACAGATATAACAAGGGTCATAAATTATGGCGTTATTCAAACTTCTTCAAAACTTGAAATGAAAGATAGACTTAATATTATTTTTGATGATATGAACGAATTAATAGAAAATTTTAATCCTGATACTATCTCAATAGAACAAATATTTTTTTTCAAAAATGCAAAAACAGTTATAAGTGTTAGTCAAGCAAGAGGTGTTATTTTACTTTCTGCTACAAGAAAAAAATTAGATATTTATGAATATACCCCTTTACAAGTAAAAATGGCACTTACTGGATATGGAAGAGCAGATAAATCTGAAGTTCAAAATAGTGTGAAAGATATATTAAATCTTGATAAAATACCAAAACCAGATGACGCAGCAGATGCTTTAGCAATAGCTATTTGTCATCATCAGCATCTTAATTCTTTAAATTAAAAAGGTAAATATAATGAGTTTAGATAATTATGAAATAGTAAAAGAGCTAGGAAGAGGCGGAATGGGAGCTGTCTTTCTTGCAAATGATAAGAGATTAAAAAGACAAGTAGCGATAAAAGTATTGAAATTACCTAATAATTTAGATATTGAATCAAAAATAGATAGTATAAATAATTTTAAAAGAGAAGCTGTAGCTATTGCGAATTTATCACATAATAATATTGTGTGTGTGTATGATATAGGAAATAAAGATGATGTTCATTACATTGTAATGGAGCTTATAGAAGGATCCCCCCTTTCAAAAATATTAAAAATGCAAGGTCAACCTTTTCATATAGAAGTTGTTTTAAAAATAGCAGAAGAAATGTGTGATGCGTTATCTTATATACATAAAAATAGAGTTATACATCGTGATATAAAACCAGAAAATATTATATATACAGGAAAAGGGATTTCTAAATTAACTGATTTTGGAATATCAAAATTTACTGGCGATGAAAATATGAATGTTGGAAAGCCTGGTGATATAAAAGGAACAATTTTATATATTTCGCCAGAACAACTTCAATCGCCTGACGCTGTAGATGGTAGAGCAGATATGTATTCTTTTGCAGTTAGTATGTATGAATTACTTACAGGAAGATTACCTTTTGAAGGAGAATCTCCAAGAGAAGTAATTATGAAAATATTAAGAGATCCGCCTATACCGCCTAGTCATATTGCCAAAGATCTTTTACCTCATATAGATCATGTAATTATGAAAGCTATGTCTAAAGATCCTGATAAAAGATACAAAGATGTGGAAGATTTTAGAGATGATTTAAATAATGTAAAAGATTTTCTTTCTCGTTCCAGCTTTCAAGGTGGAATAAAAAATATGAAAAAGTCAGATGAGCAAATTTATAGTGAAGTTCATATAGATTCTTTTGAAGATGTTGTTAAATATGGAAATATGTTACCAGAATCTGGACAACAAAGAATTTTATATGAAATAGAAATGAAAATGAGTCAATATTTTGAAGAGTATAAAGATCAATTAATAAAACCAGTTCAAGCAACACAGGCAATAACAAGAAGAAATACAGGAACTCTTACTAGCCCTGGTAATTTTACTGAAAGCCCAGATTATGCTTCTTTTACTCCACCAGCACCGACTAAGCCTGTTCAAACTAATGTAATTCCAAATGCTTTTATTGAAAGTATGAAATATATTTTACCTCAACTTACTAAGGAAGGAAGTCAAATTGCATTCAAAAAAACAGCAATGGGTGGAGCTTCGTTAGAACTAACAATATTTCTTTCAAAAATAGATGGAATGAAAACATTAAATATGATTTGCGGTCAAACTGAAAATGAAAAACTTTATACTTTTTTTAATAATCTTATGATGTCGCAACAAAAAGATATTGTTAATTTAAATTTAGCTCAAAATCATAAAGAAAAAATTTTCATTGGAGATATGCTAGTGGCATTTGGAATGATAAATAAATATCAAATCGATTCTATATTAAGTAAAATAGATTCTTACCAAGGAAAAATGTTAGGTGAAATACTTGTTGATTCTGGATATCTTAATCGTGAAAAACTTATGGGTGTTTTAAAAATACAACATTGGTATAAAAGATTATTTGCTTAATATTTTTAATACTATATTTTTATCATTGCATTTATTAATAAACAAAATCTAATTTTTATACTAAATATTATCTTTTAGTATTTTTTACAATCTACAAATAATCTGATAACAATCAAGAATTATAATACTTAAAATATTTAAAAAAGGAAACCACAATGTTTGGAATTGGAACACCTGAACTTATTATAATTTTAGTAATTGCTCTTATAATTTTTGGTCCTGGTAAATTACCAGATGTAGCTAAAGGATTAGGGAAAAGTATTAAAGAATTTAAAATGGCAAAAGATGAAATTATTGAAGATAGTAATATAAAAAAAATTTCATAGAATAAAAAAAATAATATTTATAATGTAAAAGGATTTAATTTAATGATTAATTTAAATAATAAAATGGAAAGAAAAGAATTTTTAAAAAAGATTTTTTTTAGTTTAGGTTCGTTTTTATCTGTATCAGCATTACTTAATGCTTGTGAAAATTTAACTCAAAAAACAACAACAGGAAATACTTTAAATCAAACAACTTCTGGAAGTTGTACAATATCACCTTCCGAAACAAAAGGGCCATTCCCGATAAAAACACCTTCTGATTTAGCAAAAGCTAATATTGTTTCTGATAGAAAAGGAATTCCACTTTTAGTAACAATAAAAATACAAAATAAAAATAATAACTGCAAAGATCTTTCAAATGTTATGGTTGATATTTGGCATTGTGATGCTGAAGGCAATTATTCAGAATATGGTGGAACAGGAATGCAGAGTATTGACTACACATCTGTTCATTTTTTAAGAGGAAGACAGACTACAAATGAAAAAGGTGAAGTTTCTTTTATAACAATTTATCCAGGTTGGTATAGAGGAAGAGCACCACATATACATGTTGAAATTTTAGATAATAATAATAAATCACTTTTATCTACACAAATTGCTTTTCCTGAAGATATTTCAGATACAGTTTATACTAATAGTAATTATAAAGGAAAAGCAGATACATCAAATTCTTCTGACAATGTTTTTTCTAATAGTATTTCACTAAATATGGCAGATTCTATTAAAGGCAATAATAATGATGGTTATACTTTATCAAAAATAATTACTGTTAATGGATAATTAATCAAGTAACATATTATTTAAAAAAAAATTAGATCGTATAATTTTTTTTATTGTTAAATAGAATTATTTTAATTTTTTATTTATAATATGTTTATTTATAACTTTTTCAAATATAATGAGTATGCTAAAATTACTTTATTCTAAAAGTTGTAAAAGGAAAATTATTTAATGAGTAAAATACTTTCTAAAATATCATTTACAGGTATTGCTCTTTTTTCTTTATTATCATGTAATGTTTCATCAGCATATAAACCGATTGTTTTTGAAGCTTCAATAAGTGGAAAACAACAAGTTCCTCAAAATAATTCGAGAGGAAAAGGTTCTGCTAAAATTGTGCTTTCAGGAGATGAAATAAATGCAACACTTACCGTTAATATAAATGATTTAGCCGGAACAGCTATAAATTCTTTATTACATAACCCTTCCAGACCTGGAAGTTCTTCTTTACCTATTGTTCAATTAGCTGGAGAAACCTCTCAGATAGTACTTAATCAGGAACAAGTAAAAGAATTAAAATCGGGTTTAATGTATATAAATATAACCTCAACAAAATTTGAAGCTGGAGAATTAAGAGGTCAGTTTTTTGAAAAATTATAAATGATAGGAAAAAATATGTTTAAAAAAATACTTATTGCTAATAGGGGTGAAATAACAATAAGGATAATAAAAGCCTGTAAAGAACTTAATATAAAATCTGTTGTTGTTTTTGCTGATAATGATAGAGATTCTTTTCATGTTAAGTATGCAGATGAAGCTTATAACATTGGATCTGGTCAATTAAAAGATACATATCTAAATATAGAAAAAATTATTGAGATTGCAAAAAAGTCTGGTTCAGAAGCTATTCATCCAGGTTATGGGTTTTTATCAGAAAAATCTGAATTTGCAAAAGCATGTGAAGATAATAATATTTCTTTTATTGGGCCAACATCTGAAACTATGTATGCTATGGGAGACAAAATAAGAGCTAGGGCTTTTATGAAAGAAGCTGGTGTTCCCCTTACCCCAGGAACAACAGGTGAAGTAAAAACTGAAGCTGAAGTATTAGATTTTGCAAAAAAATATGGTTTTCCTGTTGCATTAAAAGCTACTGCTGGTGGTGGTGGAAGAGGAATTAAAGTAATTCATTCAGCAGATGAAATAAAAGATTCTCTTGAAAGTGCAATGAGAGAAGGTAAAAATTATTTTGGTGATGATACTGTTTATGTAGAAAAGTTTTTAACTAGACCTAGACATATAGAAGTTCAGATTTTAGGTGATAAGTTTGGAAATGTTATTCACCTAGGTGAAAGAAATTGCTCTGTTCAAAGAAGAAACCAAAAATTAATTGAAGAAAGTCCTTCGCCTTTTTTATCAGAAGATTTTAGACAAAAAATAACCTCTGCTGCTGTAAAAGGGGCTGCTTTTTTAAAATATCAAAATGCAGGAACATTTGAGTTTTTAGAACAAGATGGCGAATTCTATTTTATGGAAGTAAATACTAGATTACAAGTAGAACATCCTGTTACAGAAATGATTTATGGCGTAGATTTAGTAAAAGAACAATTAAGCATAGCTTTTGGAAATAAATTAAATTATTCTCAAAATGACATAAAAATAAGAGGTAATGCAATTGAATTTAGAATAACTGTAGAAGATGTAAAAAATAATTTTAGACCTTGTGCTGGTTTTATTGAAGATTATCAAGAGCCAACAGGATTAGGAGTTAGAGTTGATTCTATTGCTTACAAAGGTTGGAATATTCCAACAGAATATGATTCTCTGATTTCAAAATTAGTGGTTTGGGATGAATCAAGAGAAAGAGCAATAAATAAAGCAAAAAGAGCATTAGAAGAATATATTGTAAAAGGAGTGCCAACTACTATTGGTTTTCATCAATGGTCTTTGACTAATGAAGAGTTTAAAAAAGGTGATTATTCTACTAATTTTATTACTAAAAACTTTAAACCAGAATATCTTTCAGATTTTGAAGGTTTTTCAGAAGGTCATGTTTTACCTAAAGAAAAAGAAACTATTGAATTAGAAGTAAATGGAAAACTTTTTAATGTGGTTGTATATAAAGAAAAAGAACAACATGCAAAAGTAACTAGACCAACATTAAAAGGAAGTAAAAAGAATGATTCCTCAAATAGTAATGAAGTAAAAGCTCAAATGGCTGGAACTGTTGTAAAAATCTTAGTTAATAAAGGTGATAAGATAGAAAAAGGTCAAAATTTATTAATATTAGAAGCTATGAAAATGGAAAGTGATATTCATTCTCCAAAAGATGGTGTAATAAAAGATGTATTAGTAAAACAAGGTGAAAGTATTCTTTCTTCTCAAACCATGATTGTTTTTGAATAAAAATGAAAAAAGCTCTGATTACAGGTATAACAGGTCAAGATGGTTCTTATTTAGCTGATTTACTTTTAGAAAAAAACTATGAAGTACATGGAATAATAAGAAGATCCTCTGTTTCTAATTTAGGAAGATTAAAGCATTTATATACTAGTGATGAAAATAAACATCCTAATTTATTTTTACATTATGGTGATATGGGTGATTCAACTTCATTAGCTACTATTTTTGAAAAAGTTAATCCTGATGAAGTTTATAATTTAGCTGCTCAAAGTCATGTAAAAATTTCTTTTGATATGCCAGAATATACATCTGATATAACAGGATTAGGTACTTTAAGAGTTTTGGAATGTGTTAGAAAAATCACTGATAAAAAAGTAAAATTTTATCAAGCATCATCTTCAGAGCTTTATGGTGATACAAAAATAACTCCTCAAAATGAGTTAACTCCTTTTTCACCATGTTCTCCTTATGCGTGTGCAAAACTATATTCTTTTTGTATAACAAAAAATTATCGTGAAAGTTATAAAATGTTTGCCTGTAATGGAATTTTATTTAATCATGAATCACCTAGAAGAGGAGATGATTTTGTAACAAGAAAAATATCAATGGCCGTAGCTAAAATAAAATTAGGCTTACAAGATTGTTTATACCTTGGTAATATTGATTCTAAAAGAGATTGGGGGTATGCAGGTGATTATGTTGAAGCAATGTGGCTTATGTTGCAACAAGAAAAACCAGATGATTATGTAATTTCTACAGGAAAAACAAATTCTGTAAGATATTTTTTAGAAAAAGCTTTTAAAACATTAGATATAGATATAATTTGGAATGGAATTGGAGTTGATGAAAAAGGAATTGACTCTAAAACAGGAAAAATATTAGTACAAATAGATAAAACTTATTTTAGACCTACGGAAGTTTCTTATTTACTTGGTGATGCAACAAAAGCTAAAAATATTTTAAATTGGACTCCTAAAGTTAGTTTTGAAAAATTAGTTGAAGTTATGGTTTTATCAGATTATGAGAAATTAAATATTTAGAATATTTTTTATTTTAAAATTATAATCTTAGTTTTTTTGATTGTGATGTAAAATAGTAAATATACATTTTTTTATAAATATACAAAATGAACGTTTGGACAAAACTAAGTATAGATTATGCAAATCAAAGATCTTATCTTGATGATTTATTTAATGTCTATCCTACTATTCCTGAAGGAATAAGAAGTATTAATCAAAATTTATGGAAAGAAATAGAAGATTCTTTTGATAAACAAGATAATTTTGAATTAATTTCTTCTCTTTTAAAATTAAAAAAATTTCCAATTAAAAATAGTTATGTTTCTTTTTTAAGAAAAGATGAAACAAGTTTATTAAGAAACCCTCAAACTGTAAATAGATTAGCAGGAAATATGTATCAAATGGGTTTAAATAAACTATATGAAAAATGCACAGAACCAAAAGAAACCAATACTCAAATGGGTCAAATGTTTAATAGATGGTTACAAAAAAAATCTTTGGGAATTATTCCTGTAAGTCTTGATAAATTTGAAAGTAATAAAGACAATGCAATACTTGCTGGTAATGATTCTCTTCTATTAGATTATGCTAAAAGTAATTTTAATTATAATAAGGAAAAAGGATTAGATTTTATTGCTCGTTTTAATGGGAAATATATTCTTGGTGAAGCCAAATTTATAACAGATATTGGAGGTAATCAAGATAAATCTTTTATAGATATAATAACTACTTTAAAAGCAAACTATAATGGAGCAATAAGTATAGGTATTCTTGATGGAATTCCTTGGCTTATTGATAAAAGCAAATACTATACTGACATTACAACTAAATACTCTGAATATAATATAATGAGTAGTTTGGTATTAAGTGAATTTTTATATCAAATTTAAATTATATGGAACTTAATTACCAAAACAAAAAAACAGAATTAGAAATATTTGAAAATATAGAAGATATTGAATTAGAGCAAATAAATAAAAGTTCAGATTCTAATATATTAATACAAGCAGATAATTTAATTGCATTAAAACAACTTATTACAAAATATAATTTAAAAGAAAAAATTGATCTTATTTATATTGATCCTCCTTTTGCAACAAACAATATTTTTACTATTACAGATGGCAGAGCGAGTACAATGAGTAATAGCTTAAATGGAACAATTGCTTATGAAGATAAATTAAAAGGTAATAATTTTATAGAGTTTATTAGAGAGCGTTTGGTTCTTTTAAAAATGTTACTTTCTGATAAAGGTTCTATATATCTTCATATTGATTATAAAATAGGACATTATGTAAAAATAGTTATGGATGAAATTTTTGGAATTGAAAATTTTAGAAATGATATTACAAGAATAAAATGTAATCCTAAAAATTTTAATAGAAAAGGATATGGTAATATGAAAGATCTTATACTTTTTTATTCTAAATCAGATAATTTAATTTGGAATGAACCAAGAATGCCTTATACAGAAGAAGATAAAATTAAACTTTTTCAAAAAATTGATAAAAATGGAAGACGTTATACAACAATTCCTCTACATGCTCCTGGTGAAACACAAAATGGAAAAACATCACAAGCTTTTAAAGGCCTTTTACCTCCAAAAGGAAGGCATTGGAGAAGTGAAGTAGCTGTTTTAGAAGAATTAGATAATCAAGGTTTAATTGAATGGAGTAACAATGGAAATCCAAGAAGAAAAATATATTTAGATGAAAAAGAAGGAAAAAGAATGCAAGATATTTGGGAATTTAAAGATCCTCAATATCCTGTTTACCCAACAGAAAAAAACGCTGATTTATTAGATATAATTATTAAGACATCATCTAATATTAATAGTATAGTACTTGATTGCTTTGCAGGTTCTGGAACAACATTAAAAACAGCTCAAGAAAATGCTAGAAGTTGGATAGGAATTGATAAATCAGAAGAAGCAATTAAAGCTATTAAGATTAAATTAGATACAATAAATGAAGATTTTTTTACTAAGAAAGCTGAATATAAGATATTAATTGAAAAAGTATCTAAAAAACAGCATCAACTCGCAGATACTTAGATATTTGTTTTTTATTAAATAATTAGTTCTTTATAGTTATCAAAAATACTTTTATACCCTTTTCTATGGTTTATTATTATTAAAGAGCTATCAGCTAAGAATTCTCTTATATTATGATAAATAAGTTTTTCTGATTCAATATCTATGGAAGAAGTTGCTTCATCTAAAATAAGAATTTTGGGTTTTGATATTATTGCTCTTGCAATTGCTATTCTTTGTTTTTGCCCACTTGATAAATTATTACCATTATAACCTATCATAAAATCATATTTTTCATTGTACGAATCTAAAAAATCATTTATAAGGCAAATAGAACAAACTTTTTCTAAGTCTTCTTGCGAATACTCATAACCTAAAAAAATATTCTCTTTTATGCTTCTATTAAATAAAAAAGGTTCATTAAATACAGCTTTAATATTTTTTAAATATATTTCTCTTTTATAATCCTTAATACTCTTATTTCCTATTTCTAAAATACCTGAAAAATTTTCATAAATACCCATTATTATTTTTGTTAAAGTTGTTTTACCTTTTCCATTTTCTGATGAAATAAAAAGTATTTCACCTGTTTTTAAATCTAAATCTAAATCTTTGGAAAAAATATTATTTTTTTCATTATAAGTAAAATTTAAATTATTTATTTTTATATCAAAATTTTCAAATGATTCTAATTTTTTTTCTTTTTCATAAAAAGCCTTTTCTTCTTTTATTAAATTATTTTTGAGAAAAATATCTATATTTTTTATAATAGGGTAGTTTTTAGTTATAATTCCTGTTGATTTTGTAATAAAAATAACTGGTTCTATTGTCAAAGTCATAGCGGTTGCAAATGCTAAAAGCTCACTTAAAGGAATATTATTTGCTAACATTTCAAACCGAGCATAAGCTACTATTAAACAAATAACAATAGTTTGAACAGTTCCTGTTATAGATGGTTGAGATGCCATTATTTTTATTAATTCTATTTGTTCTTTGTTATTTTCGGCTTGAATAAAATCAAATTCAGTTATTTTTTTATCTTCAATATTAAACAATTTTATTATTAAAATATTACTGATATCTTCATTTATTTTTGAATAAGTATCAGATATTTTTTTTTGAATATTTTCAGATTTTTCTTTTATTAATCGAGTAAAAAAATTTATTATGAAACCAACAGAAGGAATTAAAAATATAACAGTAAAAGCTAGTTTCCAATTGGTATAAAAAATATATAAAAGGGTAAAAAACATCATAATTAAACTTGGAATAAATTCTGAAATAAAAGAAAAAATACTTTCATTTAACTTATTTATATCATCTGTAAGTGATTTTATATTATCTCCATAACTTTTTTTTTCTAAAGTAATAATATCTTTATTTATTAATATTTTATATAATTCTTTTCTAACATCATTTGAAATATTAGTACTAACAAAACCAGTAATATAATTATGATAATAATTAAAAATACCTTTTATTATATAGATTAAAATAACCCAAAAAACTATTTCCAAAAAATGCGATATTAATTCTGAATTAAAAGCATCAGGAAGATTTTTTGATATTTGAATAAGTAAAAGCTGAGGAACAATTGAAACAATAACAAAAAATACAGCAAGAAGTACACTGCTAGTATATTTTTTTGAATAAGAGATTAAATTAATAGCTTCCTCTTAAATTTGAAGAGTTAGCAATATTATTATTGTTTGGAGTTATTGCATAATTAGTTGTATTAGCGGAAGGATTATAGATATCAAAAGCTATTTTTGAATACTTATCACCAAAAAGTTTAACATTTTTTAAAGAGTTATTTTTCCACATTTGTTCTATTCTATCGTAATCATATTTTTGATTAGGACCATCTATTGGATCAAGAATTATAAATTCTCTTTCTTTATCATTATAGCCTGTAACTAAAACATAATGTTCTGTTGTAATTTTACCAAAATCTAACAAAATTATTACAGGATTACCTTTATTTATTCTATCTTTTAGAAAATTTATATCTGCTTGTCTATAATCTTGGGCATATAAACCATTTTTTCTTAAATAAGAAGTTATGCTATTTACATCTGTAAAAATATTAGACGAATTTGTTTGTTTTATTATACTTTGATAAGAAACTGGAACTCCCCAAAAATTGAGGACACTAGCCATAACAGATTGAGCACAAGTATTATTATTTCCTTGTTTAAAATAAGGAATATTAGATATAGCAATTGTTCCATCTTGATGGTAATTAAGGGTAGATCCAACTCTATCATTTAGGACTTTATTAACATTGCTTGATGAATAATCTTGAACGATACCAATACTAGATTCAAATGATACTCTTGGTGTACATGCTTGAATTGAACTGAAAGATATTAAAGATACAGCTAAGATAGATGCAAATCTTTTTTGAACTCTTAAAACTTTTTTGAGTTGAGATATTTGAATTAAACCTTTTTCTAATAAAACAGAACCTATTTTTTTATCTTTCTGTTCATTTAGAGCTTCATTAACTTGTTCTTTGGTTACATAGTTTAGAGATACAAATATTTCACCAATTTTTTTATTAACTATATTGTATAGAGATTTTTCATTACCTGTAGAAGCATCTATAATTTCTTCTAAAAAATCTTTTTTAATAATATTTTTTTCAACGAGAATACTACCAAAAAGCTTATTTTCTTTTTTTTGAATTTCAAGGGCGTTTTTTATTGTATTAGAATCAATAATACCAAGTCTTTTTAATAATTGACCAATTCTATTTTTCATAAACCCAAACATTTTTAATCTAAATTAAATCTATATATATATTATAGAACAAAAAATAAATTTCTTGATTAGATTTAATAAATTTTTCGTTTTCTTAATAGAATAAAATATTTAAATTTTTATTTCAAAAAATTCTTAAGTTTAAAATAAAATGACTTTCAAGAACATCACATTGTAGGAGTTTGATTCATCAAACCCTTTTTATATATTTAACAAGAAACAGTATCTGAAAAAACAAAACCTTCTTGAACTCTATGACCTCGACAAAAATCTCCTGCACTCATTTCTTTGCTTCCTGATAATTGAACTCTTTTTACTAAAAGATATTTATCAGAAGTACAAATAATAAATCCATCTTTTCTTATTTCTGTAATTTGTCCTTGTTTATGATTTTCTTTTAAATTTTCATCTATAACTTCACAAGAGGTTATTTTTAAACTTTTTCCATCAAAAAAAGTATATACAGATGGCCATGGCGTAAAAGCTCTTACATAATTAAATATCTTTTCAGCTGGATAAGACCAATTTATAAAACCATCATTTTTATTTATTATGGGTGCATTAGTTGCTAAATCGTGATTTTGTTTTATGGGTTCAATTTTTTTATTTAATAAACCTTCTAAAGTTTCTAAAAGTAAATTTGAACCTAATTCTGATAATTTATGAAATAAAGATTCTGATGTATCAGTATTAGATATTTCTAATTCAGCTTTTAATAACATATCACCTGTATCCATTCCCACATCCATTATCATAGTGGTTACACCTGTTATTTTATCGCCATTTGCTATAGCCCATTGAATAGGAGCTGCACCTCTGTATTTTTCCAATAAAGAACCATGTACATTAATACAACCATTTTTAGGAATATCTAAAATTCTTTTAGGTAAAATTTTTCCATAAGCAACAACTACAATAAAATCTGGTGCAATTTCAACTAATTTATCATATACTTCTTGATTTTTTCTAATTTTATCTGGTTGAAAAACAGGTATATTATGTAATTCAGCGTCTATTTTAACAGGTGGTGCAGTTAAAATCATTTTTCTACCAATTGGTTTATCTGGTTGAGTAAAAACAGCTTTTACATCATATCTTTTATCTTCAACAAGTTTTTTTAATGAGGATACTGCAAATTCAGGAGTACCCATAAAAACTATTTTTATTTTATCCATAAAATTAAATCCAACTACCCATCCAAATATGTAAACTATAATACCACCATTTCATAGGGTATCCAGAGAAAAGGGGATAGAAAAAGAAAAACAAAGCTACTATAAAACCAAAATATAATTTTGAAATAGTTTTAAATTTACCATTTTCAAATAAGGTATAAAAAATTATTGCTACAAGAGAAATAACTAAATAACCAACTGAATTATACATTTGAGTTGCATAAGATTCTAAAAACTTAATTGGATATGGATATTTAAGTTGTTGAGTCCAAAGAGCTAATAAACCTATAAGAGAACTTGAAATAGCTAAAATAGCAACTGAAATTATGGATAAGCGATTAAAAGTAATATCATCTTTTGTTAACTCGCCTTTTTTATCGCCTTTATCCCACAAATATAAAAGAATAAAAGTAATTGATAAACAAGCATAAGGAATTGCTTCAAAAAGATAATGATTGAAATTTTTTATTCTTGGTGAAACAGCCCATGGTAAATAAAGAACAACAAAACCCAAACCAGAATATAATAAATTGGCTTGTTTTTCTTTTAAAGCTTTATAAATTATAAAAATAGTAACAAAGATAGATGACCACCATATAGCTGGGTTTCCTAGTGCAATTATTCCTGACAAAGTACCATCTTTAAAATCTCTAAAATAATACCATGTTGGTCTTATTAAAAATGGCCATGTGTACCATTCAGAATAATAAGGATGAGGATCTCTTAAATTTTTATGATAAGTATAAATACCTTTTTGCATTTCAATAACATCATTTATATTATTATTTAGTTTCATATAAGGAATATAAGAAAGGATATAAACTAAAAAAGGTAATCCAACAAAAAATATTAATGTAAGAACAGTAAAATTTATTAATTTTGGATTTATTTTATCAAATAAAGGTCGTAAATTACCTTCTAAAATATCTTTAAAAGAAAGATCAAATAAAAGTTTATACCAAATCATAGCACCCAATATAAAACCTAATGCACCTAATGATGTCCATCTTGTAGCAAGAGCTAAACTCATAAAAACACCAGATAATGCAAAAAAAGTATATTTTTTAATAGTTTCTTTTTTATGAAAGTCATATTGAACATAAAACCAGAAAAAAGCAATTGCAGCTAATTGAAAAAATGTAGCAAAGATGTTTGTCATAGCAGTTCTTGATTGAACAAAAAATACACCATCCATTGATATTATTAAAGCAGCTAAAATACCTGCACTAGTTCGATTAAATAAAGATTTGGCAAAAATATACATTATTGGAATAAAAAAAGTTCCAAAAATAACAGGCATTATTCGCCAACCAAAAGAATTAAGTCCAAAGAAATGAACTCCAACTGAAATTAAAAGCTTTGCAAGTGGAGGATGAACCCATTCAAAAGGATTAACTCCATTCAAATATTCACCAGCAGCACGAGCATGATAAACTTCATCAAAAACCATTTCTTCAGGAAAATCTAAAAACAGAAATCTTGATATAAAAGAAACAAAAGAAATTATTAATATATATCCAAGATCTTTCAAATCAAATTTTATTGGTGCTGGTAAGGTAAACCCTTTTTTTTCTGAACTTTTATTTACAGAAACAATTTCTTGAGTTTGTTTCATTATTGCATTTTCGTCAATTTCTACAGGTTTTTCTTTCCATAGTTTCATAAAAATCCATAGAATTAGATAAGTATTTAAAATTGAAAATATAGTATAAAAAAATAAACCAAATGTGTTACTTGAGTTCATGTTTCCTATTTTTAGAAAATTTACTAAATAGGTCATAAAAGGAGGTGCACCTATATTTGTTTTATCACCTGGAAATTCAAAAAATAAATTTAATAAAAATATTCCAGAAATTATATAATAAATATTTTTTATTCTAAAATTCATACAAGCTGATATAGCTAAAAAAGACATCCCAGGATATAAGTATCTTTCATGCATTCTGGTAGGAAAAAGAAAAAAAGCTAATAGGGCAATTGTTGAGGCATGAATTATTGCAATCCCTTGAAAGTTTTTTGCTGAATTAATTAAAGTATTTTTAAGACTTTGAATTTTGAAATCAGCTTCTTTTATTTCATTTTCTTTATTATATTTTTCTTTGAATAAATCGGCTTCCTTTATTTTTAGATCTTCAGATATATCTAATTCTATACTTGCTTTAACGTCTTTTATTTCTTCAATTAAAACATCAATTTCTTGATATTTTTCTTTTTTTACCAATTCAAAGTTTTCTTCAGCTTTAGAAATTTCTTTTTGTAGTAAAGTTTTATTTTTTTCAGATTCTTCTTTTTCTTTTTTAAGATTGGTTACATAATAGAAACATGCAAAAGCATACGCACCCATATATAATAAAAGACCCCAAATTTTATGAGAAATACCTAAAATAGTTCTTGAATCTTCTTTCCACATACCTGTTAATGACCAAATATTAAAAGCTTGAATTGAACTAAAAGGATATAAATCAGCTTGAGCAACATAATGTTCATAAAGCCATGGAACTACATTAAAAAAATCTCTAGTAATTGGAAGGGTTATTATAAAAACATAAGCAATACCGTATAAAGTACCCAAAATAAATTTTTTAAATTCTTTATTATATAAAGTAACAAAAGTCAATAAAGGAATTAGTAAAATACCTTGTGGTTTAATCATACAATTTATTGCTGTCATCAGAATAGCTAAATCATATTTTTTATCAATCATAAAAATAACACTTAGTATCAAAAAAGTTAGGGTTACAGAATCCATTTGCCCCCAAACAGCAGATTCGTAAAAAACAGCAGGTTGAAAAGCATATATAGTAGCAGAAGCAATAGCTATTGATGAAGGAACATATCTTTTTGATAGAAAATAGATTAAATAAACATTTATAACATCGCATAATATAGCTGGAAATTTTATAAATGCACTAAAAACACTTCCAAACCAATTTGTAAAATTTGGATCTATAAAAGAATACAATTTACCAAAAAAATATAAAATCCAAATATAACCTGGTGGATAATCACACCAAGTTCCAACAGGTTTTGGTTGAAAAAAATCAAAGATTCCTTTTTTATTTACATCCATTGCCCATGCTTTAAAATTTGTTAGATCTGTAGGATGTCCAGTATTAAATAATAGACTAAAAATTATTCTTACAAAAATAGCTAAAAAAATTAAGAATAAAACCGATTTTGTTTCATTATCGTTTAATTTATCTGATATTTTTTCAAAAAAAGATTTTTTCTTTTCTAATTCTATGTTCAAAATTCTACCTCTATTTTATTGAAGTGCTATAAGTCCTGCTCCGATTAAGCCTGCTTTATCATTAGATTGTGCAATTTGTATGGTTTCTAAATCAAAATTTGAATAGTTTATTTGATTTTTAATAATAGTCTTTAATTTATTCATATAGAAATCTTTTTGTAGTGCAATACCACCACTTAATAATACAAGATCTGGATCAAAAATATTTACTAGGCTTATTATTCCATAAGATAAAAACTCAGACATTTCATCAATAAGAATATTTGAAAAAAGATCTCCATTTTTTGCATTCTTAAAAATTTTATGACCTGTTATTTCTTCTTCAGAATGTAATTTGGAATCTGGATAATTCTCAAGCCTTAATTTTGCTTGTGTCTCAAGAGCTGTACCAGAAACATAAGCTTCTATACATCCTGTTTGACCACAATTACATTTTCTTCCCTTATAATCAATTATCATGTGTCCAATTTCGCATCCTAAACCTTTGCCTTTAAAGACTTTATTATTGGTAATTACACCACTTCCTAAACCTGTTCCTAATGTAAGAACAAGTATCGTTTTATCTTCTTTTCCAATACTTTCAAATAAAAAATATTCTCCAAAAGCTGCACAATTAGCATCATTATCAACAAAAGTAGGTAAATTAAATTTTTTTTCAAATAATTCTTTTAAATTTACACCCTGCCAATTTTTTAAGTTAGGACTACAATCAACTACTATTCCAGTTTTTGAATCCATTCTACCGGGAGAACCAATACCAATACTTTCTATTTTAATATTATCTTTTTTAACTTTTTCTAGTATATCTGAAGTTGTATCAAGAAGTTTTTCTATTATATCAGACGCATCTAATTTTGCAGATGTTTCTCTTGCTTCATATAAAACCTCACCTTTGTTATTTATTATTCCAAAAGATAGTTTTGTTCCACCTATATCTATTCCAATACTATATTTGTCCATATTAATGCCACACAAAACCTAATATAAATTATAATTAATCATAAAATCTAACACAAAAATTTCTTTTTTAAAAACTTTTATCAAAACTATTAACTAAATTTTTATCAAAAAAAAACTCCCTTTAGGGAGTTTTAATTTTTCTAACTAAATTTAATTATTTTTTAGCAGGAGCTGGAGGAGCTGGATCTGGAGCTGGTGCAGGAGGTGCTAATTTTGTCATAGCAACTTGAGCAAAAAGGTTTTCGAATTCTGATTTATTTAATTCACCTTTATTATTTTTCCATAACCAAAAACCACTTTCTTTGTCATATTTGTCAAAGTCTTTAGCGAAATCAGCTGAAACTAATGGTGGAACAATCTCTTCTTTTGTTAATCTGCTATTTTTATTTTTATCTAAAATAGTAAATAAAGATCTTGCAGCTGATTTTAATCTAGCTGTTAAACCTATCTTTTTGAAAAAACCAGGTGTATATTCTTTTTCAGTAATTTTACCATCATGATTTCCATCAAGAGCATAAAATGCTTTTGCTTCATCAGGATTAGCAACACCATACTCACTTGGAGATATAGCTTTGTCGCCATCTTTATCTGTATCTGTGAAACCATGTTTACTAGCTTCTTTTAATTCTTTCCAAACACCAGCAACAGAAGAAATTTGGATTTCATCTGACTGTTGAGATACTTGTTGTTCTGGTTGTTGAGCAAAATCAACATCATTCATTGCACTTTTACATCCAGCAAAAGAACTTAGTATCATTAAAGCAGTTACGCTTACAAGACTTTTCTTTAACATCTAAAATACTCCTTACAGAATTTTCAATTTTTAAACTAGGATTAATTTCCTTCTATATTAATTATTATAGAATAGTAAAATTAAAACTTGCTAAAGCTTAAGTTAAGTTTTGTTTAATTTTTGAATTCACTTAACAAAAGATCAGCAGGTAAACCATTTAAAGTTATAGAGAATTTAACAGGCCCTGTTCCTTTATATAACCAAATATAGGTTTTTACACCTTCAGAAAAGGTACTTAACTTTACACAACCTCTAAAATCACCTGAAGGGACAGAAATATCTTCATTTCCTTCAAAAATAAAACCACTTTTATTTGCACCAGATGATGGTGTTGGTAATGGAGAAAAAGCATCAACAGATGTTTCACTGTCAAAACTTTGCTCTCCCATAATAGTTCTTATTTTTACTTTTTTATTTTCAATTTCAATAACTTCCATAGTAAGTTCTGCATTAACTTTTATTCCTTGTATGTTTACAAGCATTAGATAAGACCATTTCATATCTTTTTCTGGCTTTGGGTAAAACATTTTTAGATATTCAGAACTAGCATCGCCTCCTATTGAGGGCATTGCATCAGAATTAGTTACAGGTTTCGGCTTCGGCTTCGGTAAGTTATTTTTTTTTGTGGACATTTTAATATTAAAAAACTCTATAAAATAAAGATAGATTTTAACATAAATAAAATCTATTTTGACAAAAAATATTTTCTAAATTCATTTAATTTTATATATAACTTCTATTTCAAAAAATTCTAAAAAACTATAAAAAAGTCCTCTCTAAAGTTTAGAGTGAGGCGGTAGCCGAAGAATTTGTTGTGGTGAGTTTGATATTTTAATCCAATAAACCTTTTATAGGATTTCCAAAATACATACTTAGTAGATCACTCCAAAAAAATTAATTTATTGAATTTTAACATAAAAGTTAATATATTTTAGATCATATTTTTTTAATTATTTGGTAATACTATTTGTGATTTTTTCATCATGTTTTTTTTCTATATGTTTCCCTGCAAAATAACTAGCTGTACCTAAAACACTTCCTACTGCTAATGTAGAAATAGCAAATGATTTTAAAGTTACGTTACCTCCGCCACCAGAAGCAATAGTAGAAACAACAGCTCCAATAAGAGGAGATAATATAGCTGTTGAAGGAAGAGCATTTTTTAAAAATTCATGTTTGGTATTTTCTTCATTTTCAACAAAAGAAACTTCTAATCTTTTTCCATTTATTTGTAATTGATCAGAGTTTAAGATTCCTTTTTGGTGTTTGGCTAAAACTAAAACATCTTTACCTTCAAGTTTTCCACCTATAGTATCATAACCATCTTTTCTATTTTTTGTAAGAGAGTTTGCTTGTTCTAAATTAACTTCAGGATCTAAAACCTTTATTTTTGCTTGAATTTTAGAACCATTTAAAAATATACTATTGTTTAATGTAGCAATTTCTGACATAATTTTTTACTCCATAATTATTTTAATAAATTTCAATCAAATAAAATAATTAAAAGTATAATTATTTTACTCGCCAATAAAATTCAAAGTTTCATTTAAACAAGAATTAAGTAATTTATCTGATAATTCTTGATCTGAAACAGAACGAGAAAGTATTATTCCGCTTATACACATTGAAAGTACTGAATATAACCTTTCTCTTGTTACATCTGTATTTTTACCAACTTTTTTTTCCATAAAATCAATAATATATATCAAGATATTTTCAAAAGATAATTTTACATTTTCGCTACTTCTAGAAATATCTATAGTTAATGTGGGTAATGCACACATATAAAGAAGTTCATCTCTATGATATTTACTTAAATATCTTTCAACTACTTTTCTTAGCCATTTTTTACCAGAATATTTTTCTAAACCATCAAAAAATATTTTTGTAGAACTTCTTAATGATCTATCTATAACTTCAGAAAAAAGAACTTCTTTAGATTTGAAGTGAGAATAAAAAGCTCCTGCTGTCAAACCTGCTTCTGCCATTATAGAATCAATACCAGTACCAACATAACCATTTTTTTTAAAAAGTTGATCAGCAGAATCCAAAATTCTAATTCTACTTTGTTCTTTTTGTTCTTTTTTAGTCGCCATCTTATTACTTTAAACCAATATCTTTATTTATTAATCTAAAATATTATATCAAAGTATTATTATTTTTTATAATAAGGAAAAGCACACTTATAATTACTTTTTACAAGCAAATCAACTTAATTTATTAATATTATTAATTATATAATTCCTCAATTTATATATTACGTTAGTAATATTATAGTACGACAGTAATATAACTTGCTATATATTTAATATATATTTATTTTATTTAGAAGTTTTTTAACTAAAATTTTATCTCTTTTATTTTTAATATAAAAGCACTTAGAATATTCAAAAAAGTAATCATAAAAATTAGAATAAAAAAAGATGTTATTACAATATTCCAATCTATTTCTTTTGTTGTAGCTTGTTCTAAAAAATCATAACCCCATTTTACTATAGTTGTTTTTTCTACAATTTCAGTCATTCCTGTTAAACTTTTATTTGGCATAATTAATTTTGAAAAAAGTAATTGAGGAATTAAAAAAACAGGAACTAATGATAAAGCCATAACATCTGTTGTAACACTTGCAGAAATAGCTAAACCTAGAGATGTTCCACAAACAAGAGATAAATATAATGATAAAAGAGTTAAAAAAGTATTTCCATCTAAAGTTAGATTTAGTCTTATGGTAATAAAAAATATTAATATTTGAGCAAAACCCAAAATAGATAAAACAAAAAACTTTGATAAAATATAAGAACTTATTCTTAGTCCACTTATTCTTTCTCTTTCAAAAATATTTTTTTCTTTTACAATTTCACGACAAGAATTTATGCAACCAAAAAAAATAGATGAAAAAAGTAAAACAAAATATAATGTTGGAGAACCTGTGGTATTTTGCCAAACCATTCCTACACATAGACCAGTAGCGATTGGTTGTAATATTAGAAAAAATAGACTAGTAAAATCTGCAAAAAATATTTCTATATATCTTTCAATTAAAACTTTTGTTTCATAAATAGCTGGGTTTTTCATATTTAAAAACTCATTCTTTTTCTATTAGCTACATATTTTTTAAAATGATCACTTGCAACGTATTTTTTTTGCCAAAATTCTTTTTTTTCTTTTGCCAAGTTTTTAAAAACACCTTCATAAGATTTTGTATCAAAAAATTCCAATAAATCTACTGGTTTTCCAAAATAAACCATGCTTCCAGATTGAATTATAATAACTAAATCTAACATTTCTATACTTGCCATTGCATGAGTTGTTATTATTATTGTTGTTCCTAAATTTGCAATATCTTTAAAAAGTTTCATCAATGATTCTTCTAATTGAGGATCTTGTCCAGAAGTTGGTTCATCAAGAAATAACAATGACGGTTCTGAAAGTAACTCTACTGCAATACTAGCTCTTTTTCTTTGACCACCTGAAAGTTTTTTTATTTTTAAATTAGCTCTTTCTTGTAATCCAACTTGAGATATAACTTTTGAAGAAAGAGCTTTGATTTTTTCATCTGGATATGTATTTGGTAAGCGTAGTTTTGCAGAATAATAAACAGCTTTTTCCACAGTTAAATCTTGATGAATTATATCATCTTGCGGTACATAACCTATTTTATTTCTTAAATCGCTAATATTTTGGTATAAACTCTTACTATTTAATAAAATATTACCATGACTTGGTTTTATTAAACCACAGCACGATTTTAAAAGAGTTGATTTACCCGAACCTGATGGGCCTAACAAACCTATAATTTCATTTGGTAAAATAGTAAAATTTATATTTCCAGATAAAATAGTTTTTCCAAAAGTTTTAAATTCAAGCTCAGATACATCTAATTTTAAACCTTTTTTTGAATTATTTTTAAATTCTAAATCATTCATTTCAAAAAATATTTTCTATATTTATAAATCATCAAGAGCTGAAAAATCCATCCCTATATCTTCAGGCGACTTTACATTAAAGGTTTTTATGTCTTCAGGTTTTATATTTTCATAAACACCTGTTTCATAATTTTTTATTTGAATTTTTCCCTCTAATGGCAAATGTTTTAAAACTTTTGCAATACCATCATTTGTTTCGATATAAGTGCCAACGTCTGGCAATTTTGCTTTTTCTGTTTCATACATTTCATCTTCATAAGATAAACAACATTTTAGCTTTCCACATGCACCTGTAAGCTTACTAGGATTTGGTGGTAAATTTTGATTTCTTGCCATTTTTGTTGTTACAAAAGGGAATTCTTTTAGCCAAGTACTACAACATAAAGTTCTTCCACAAGTACCTACCCCATTTAATAAACGAGCTTCTTCTCTTGCTCCAATTTGTCTTAATATTATTCTGGTTCTTCTAAAAGTTGCAGTAAGTTCTTTTAATAAAATTCTAAAATCAACTCTTCCTTCTGCAAAATAAAAAAAAGTAAGTCTATTAAAATCAAAAGTATAAACAGCATCAACTAAACGCATGTCAAGATTATGGGTTTTTATTTTTTCAATACAAAGATGATAAGCTTTACTTTCTTCTTCTTTTTTATTTAAAAGTTGAGTTTTATCAGCACTATTTGGTTGACGAATAAATTTTACAGTCTTTATATTTCCTCTTTCTATAACTATAGTAGAAGGAAGTAATATTGTTTTCGTACAGTGCATTATATTTTCGTCATCTTCATAAACAGCAAAAGTATCTTTTAATTGAAAAGAGTCTATGCTATCAAGTAATCTTAATTCTCCTGTACCTAATCTAATACCTAGTTTTGCCATTTTTTTCTCTTAATTTAATTATGTTTAAATTTTACCATTAAATAATGATCAAAAAACAATAGTATTTAATTTATTAATCCTTGTTTAATTAGTTTTTTTTTTCTAGTATAATTTTTATTATCATATTTATAGGAGAATTTATGGCAACTAAAATAGAGCAACCTTTAGTACCATCTTTAGAAAAAGCATTATTACAAAATACTTTAATTGCTGAGAAATTTTTAGTAGTTTTAAAAAAAATAATTTCTCAGATTTCTATCGTTCCTTCTGTTTAAAAAGATGATATAACAACTATAACTAAAGAGTATTTACAAAACTCTTTACAAGATTTGAAAATAGAGTTACCAAATATTGACCAACTTTCAGAATTCCTTGTTAGACATATAGATAGTATTCAACCTCTCATTATTGTATGCCAAGAAATTAAAAAAAATATTTCTGAAGCAATTAAAATAAAACTTGTTTATGAAATTGAAAATGAAGACTGTTCTGGTGCTGAAAATATTACTCTTTATGTACAAATAGATAAAGATTTTTTTGAAGTAGATAAAAAACTTGATTTAATAGTTTCACCTTATGATGATTATTTTATAGATTCTGGTGTTTTATTTACAGCACAAGTAAGCCGTGTAATATAGATAAAAATGAATAATAAATTTGAATGGAATAATTTTAAAGATATTGCATTAAATATAAAAGCACAAGATTTTTTTGAAACAGATACTTCTTCTTCAGGTTTAATTGAAGCTTGGAAACGCTCTTTTGTTTCAAGACTTTATTACTCTTGTTTTCATAATTGTGTAGAAATTGCTGAAAAAGTTACTTTATACAAAAATCTGTAAAAGATTTTTCTTATAATAACCTGAGTTCGATAAATTTATATTATCAAATATAGTGATAATAGGTAATAC
>JBBTGK010000007.1:0-5430 GCA_038060635.1 Cyanobacteriota bacterium
ATAGGAAAAGATTTTGAAATAATTTGGCGTTTTGATAAAAGCTGGTTGGATGAATCTTAACTAATTTTTTATTTGGATGTTATTATAATAAAAGTAGAAGTAGGGCTTCGAGGAATTTAATCGAAAGAGATTAAAATAAATCATATTTCTTTTTTTATTTCTATTTTTAACAAAAAAAAGCTTATCAAATCAAAAGTTACGTGAAATAGATCACGTAACTCAAACCCTGTGTTTACGGTAAATATTTAATATATACTTAATGTTTTTAACAATCTATTAATATTTAGTTCAATCAAAATAATAGAAATTCCTAAGCAAATTTAGTTTTATAAAAATAAATAAATTATAAAACTCCCCTCTCTAAAGTAGAGAGTGAGCAGGTAGGCGAAGACTTTTGGGGGTGAGTATGTTCACCTAAACAACTTTTTGATTACCAGCAAAAACAAGTCCTCTTCTAGGATCAACTGTAACAATACTATTCTCTTTTAGATTTTGAGAAGCAGAAGAAACACCTAAAATAACAGGTATTCCTAATGACATTGCAACAATTGCAGCATGAGATGTAAGTCCACCTTCCTCTGTAATTAATGCACTACATTCTCTTATTGCAGGAATATAATCTTTATCTGTCATAGAAGTAACTAAAATATCACCTTTTTGAATTTTATTAATAGCTTCATCAGAATTAATTGCAAAAACAACTCTTCCACTTGCTATAGTTTTTCCTAATCCCATTCCTTGAGCAAGTATAGTTGTAACAACTTCAACTTTAATTATATTTGTTGTTCCAGCAATACCAATTGGTGCACCAGTAGTTATAACAACAATATCACCATCAGCTACTAATTTAGCTTCTACAGAACAATCAAGAACTATTTTAATCATACTATCTGTATCAGATGCAGGTGGAACTAAAATAGGAGTTACACCCCAAACCAAAGAAAGCTGTCTTAATATTGCAGGTTCAGGAGTTGCAGCAATAATTTTGCAAGGGGTTCTGAAACGAGCTATTTTTTTTGCAGATGAACCAGAAAAAGTTGCTGTTACAATTGCTGCTGCATTAATACTTTGAGCAATATATGTTGCAGCCATACTTATAGAACCAGATATTGTATATAAATGATGTGCCATATAGTTTAACGCAAATCTTTTCATTAGTTCTTCGTCAGCTTTTTGTGCTATTTTTGCCATAGTATTTACAACTTCAATTGGATATTTACCAACCGCAGTTTCATTTGAAAGCATTACAGCATCAGTTCCATCAAAAATAGCATTTGCTACATCTGTTGTTTCTGCTCTAGTTGGACGAGGATTATTTACCATAGAATCAAGCATTTGAGTTGCTGTTATTACAGGCAAACCAACAAGATTACACAACTTTATGATTCTTTTTTGTAAAAGAGGTATATCTTCTGTCGGTAATTCTACTCCCATATCGCCTCTTGCTACCATTACAGCATCAGCAACTGAAATTATATCTTCTAAATTATCTATTGCCGCTTGGTTTTCTATTTTTGCAATTACAGGAATTCTTGAATTTAATTTAGATAAAAAATCTTTTATTTCCATAATATCTGATGCTCTTTGAACAAAAGATGCTGCTATAAAGTCAACTCTTTGTTTTACACCCAAAATCATGTCTTCTTTATCTTTTTCTGTTACACAACTTATTTTTAAAGCAGTATTAGGAAAATTTACTCCTTTATGAGGTTTTATATATCCACCAACTTTTACTTTACAAACTAAGGTTTTATCTGCTTTTCCTGTTACCTGAAGTTCTATTAAACCATCATCAATAAGAACAACTGCTCCAATAGCAACATCTTCTACTAAAAATTTGTATGAAATATATGCTATATCATTATTTGCTACAAGCGGTTCTGAAGTTAAAGAATATGTTTGTCCTTCATTTAAATAAACAGCTTCTATTTCTTTTCCATCAAAAGTATTTTTTTCAACTTCACCTATTCTTATTTTAGGGCCTTGAATATCTTGTAAAATACCAATAACTTTATCAAGTTCTTTGGCAACTTCTCTGATGTTTTTTATAACTTCTACATGTGTTTCATGTTTTCCATGAGAAAAGTTAAGTCTAAAAACATTAACTCCTGCATTTACTAATGAGGTTAGCATTTCTTTTGATGAACATGCAGGGCCTACTGTTGCTACTATTTTTGTTCTTCTTTGGTTATTCATAAGCTATCTGAAATAAAAATTTTAATAGTCTCATTATAATACATTTTAAGAAATATTTAATATAAATTTAGCAATAATGAATAAAATGCTTTTAATTCTGAATTACCTTCATGAGTAAATATTTTACCCGAAAGACTTTGCCTTACAGAAACTATAAAAGTTTCATTATCTTTTTTTTCCAATTTTTCAAATTCATAATCAGTTCCTGTATCTATAAGGTTTATACAATCTTTTATTGAAGGCAAAAAGTAGATTTTTTCTAATTTTTCATCATTTGACAAAGAAAGAGATTTTTTCATTCTATTACCGTTCTCTTCACCATCAATTAATAATTCATAATATGCAAAGCTTCTACCATCTTGATCTAATATTAAACATAATGAAATAGATTGCTCATATTCTCCATTATAATTAACTTTTACATTAGAAAGATCTGCAAACCAGTCTCCAGATTTAGGAATCCAAAAAATACCTTTATTATTTAATTCTATTGATAATTCAATTTCTTCTTCATCAAATAAGTTGACTTTCATAATATCCTAGATTATTAAATATAATTTTACTAAGAGGGCGTAAATTATTACACCCCGACATTAATTTCTTTTAATTACAATCGTTATTACTATTTATAAAATAAAAAAAATGTAGTTTTTACGAAACAATGTTGATAAAACAGAATGTTTTCGTAGGTGCGTAATAATTTACGCACTTTTTTATACACATTTTTTTATTGATGAGTAGTAACAAATAATTACTATTAAAAATGTTTTATAGAATGTATTATAAACTAGATTTTTTTAAATAATAAAAAAAATAACATGAAGAAACAATAGATGATATGTAGTGGTAGAATATATTAAAGTTAGTATTCTAAAAATAATGTTATGAAAAAAATAATTTTAGTATCATCAAGCTTATTGTTTTTAACTTCTTGTATAATAGACAGTTCTGTTTTAATGCCAAAAAAATCGCCTGCACCAACTCTTCAACCATTAAAAGATTTGCCTGTAAGCAGAGTTCAAGTAATTCCCGAAAACCTTATAATAGAAGAGGGTGAAAAAGGTAAATTTACAGGTTCAGTAATTTATTCTGATGATTCAATTAATTCTGCAATCAAATGGTCTTCATCAGATACAACTATTGCAACGGTTAACCCTGATTCTGGGGAAGTTTCTGCTATAAGTGTTGGAAATGTTACTATATTAGCTATATCTCAAACAGATTCATCAAAAAGATTTTCTGTAACAGTTACAGTAAGGAAAAAATAAATATGAAAAAAATTTATTTTACATTGCTATTATTTTTAACATCTTGTGTTATTAATCAAGCTAAAACTATAAATACTAATATTCCAAAATATTTATTAATAGAGCCATCAGAAGTTGTTTTAAGATCTGGAGATCAAAAAGTGCTAACAGCTTTTGTTTATATGCCAAATGGCGATAGTGATACATCTAATAAAAATATCCTTTGGGAGTCTTCAGAAAGAGGAATTGTAGATATAGATGAAAAAGGAAAGATAAAAGCCGTAAGATCTGGCGAAGCTAGTATTACTGCAAAATTTAAAGATAGTGATGTTATAAGTAGAATATTGGTTTCTGTAACTGATAAAAAATTGGTAGAAAGAATTGATATTACTCCTTTAGAATTGAAATTAAAAGCAGGTGAAACTGCTGTATTAACAGGAAGTGTAACTCTTACTGATGGAACTAAAAATAGTAATATTATTTGGACTTCTTCTGATAATACAATTGCAATAGTAAATGAATTTGGTAAAGTTTCTGCTGTTAAAGAAGGTGTGGCAAGTATTGTTGCAAATTATGCAACGGATTCTAAATATAAAAAATCTATTGATATAACTGTAAGTAAATAGAAATTTTATGAAAAATAAATTAGGTTTATTTATTTTATTAGCTACTTCTCTTTTATCTTTTTCCTGCGAAAAAATATTAAGTAATTTACTTATAGATACTATTTCCAATTTAGGTTCGAGTTCTAATGTTTTTGATCAAATATCTTCAAAAAAAGATACTGAAACTAATTATGATATAAAGTTGAGTAATATAGTTGTTAATGAAGTATCTGGAAATAATGATGGGCTTTTAAACCAAAATGAAAAAGCAGAACTTTCTTTTGTATTTAATTTAAAAAAAATTGTATCAGCTAAAACAACAGTAGTAGAAAGTATTAAGACTAATGACACAAAAGAAGCTTTTAGAATGAAAGCTAATATAGAGGAGAAAAAAGTTGATTCTTTAAGAATAAAAATAGTAAATAATAGTAGTTTAGTTGAATTTGAAAGTGCTGATTTTTATACATCTAATTTATCTAAAATAGAATCACCAAAAATATATCTTAAAGTAAGTAATACAGGGCAAACACTAAAAAGAGCTCCTATATCTATAATAATAACTGATAATAATGGAGATATTACTAATATAAAAGCTGAATTATTAATACCAGCAATTAGTAATAGTTTTTCTATTGATGATTGGAATATAGATGATTATTATGGAAATAATGATGGAATTGCAAATAGAGGTGAAAAAATAAGAATATATCCTGTTTTAAGAAATTCAGGAAAATCAAATACTAATAATATAACAGCGACGATAAGATTTAGTGATAATAATTTAGTTGAATTTTCTCAAATAGAAAAAACATACAACTATAATAAAATAAAATCTTTTTCAGAATCTATAAAAATAGAAGAAGAGCCTATTGATATCAATATTAGTAAAAATATTCAACCTAATTCAATTTTACCAGTAAAAATTGATATAAAAGACGATTTTGGAAATATTTGGACAGAAAGTAGTAATTTAAAAATAGAAAAAATAGCTAATGATATTTCTGTAAAAACTATTGCTTATTTAGATGAAAATGGAAACCAAGATTTTTTACCAAATAAAGGTGAAAGAGTTAAATTAAAAGTTGTTTTAGAAAATACAGGAACTTCACCTACTAATGATTTAAAAGTAGAAATAAAAAGCAAACAAAAGTTTTTAGATATTAGTAAACCAGAATTATTTGTGGAAAGATTTGCTAAAAAATATGATTCAAAGCTTTCTGAAGATAGCATTGTTTTTCAATTAGACCCAAATGTTGCGATAGGAGATAATTATCCTATTTCTATGAAAATATATGATGATTTTAATAATTCTTGGAATGATTTAAGATTAATAACTGTTTTTCCTGTAGCATATCAATTATCAATAACAAAAATGGATATAG
>JBBTGK010000008.1:0-11032 GCA_038060635.1 Cyanobacteriota bacterium
CAACACTTTTACCTCTTGCAATATCATCTTCTACAAATTCATATAGTTTATTTCCTGTGTATAAAAGATCAACATTATAATCACTATCACCAAATACATTTTGCATTAATGTTGCTTGACCATCAGAATTAGCTCCTTCCATTTTATCATTTTTACTAGTGTAAGAAGTATTCCCAGCACCAACCATAAAAGAGTTTTGAACTATTTTACAAGATGTTGTTCTTGCATCATCACAATCACCTTTCCAAGTATTATTTGGTTTTAAAACTTTTTCACCTGCTGTTTTATAATCTTTTCCTTGTGCTAGTGTTGTTGCTATATTTACATATTCTGTTGGATTTTCTATAGCTACCTTCATTTGTATTGCAGCTGCGGCACAAGTTCCTTTAGATTCTTGTGCTATATCTGATGGGTAAGATATATCATGTAAAAGATCTTTTACTAATGTTTTTTTATCGACACCATCTACAGTAGCTCCTGAAGAAATATATGTGTTTAATTTAGATGAAATATCATTTAAAGTTATTAATCCATGACTTTTACCTATTTGATTTAAGTATGTAAGCGTATATTCATCTGTATTAGATAAATTATCTAAAAGAGTTTTGAGTTGAGGAGCATTTTTAAAATCATCACTAACACACAAACTTTTTTTAAGTTGATCTACTGTAGTTATAGTAGCGGGTAACTCACCTTTATCTGTGCCATAAGTTTTCCAAATAGCATCAAATTCTTTTGTTGAAGTGGATTTTTCTGGGAATTGCACATTTGCATTACATGAAAAATCAAATTGTTTAAAAGCTTTATTTACAGAATCAAGATCTTTTAATGGTATTCCTGCTTTTAAAGCCTCTTTTTCAGAGATATTTTTATCGCCATTTACATCTGTTTTATTTAATTTAGCAGAAGATATTTTTCCTGTTTTTTCATCAGTTAAAACTTTTAGCGTACTAGCAGAAAAATTCAAATTACTTTCTAAAGACATAAAATTAGCTCCTAAGAATCCACTCGTTTTATTATAGAAAAAAGAGATTTACTCTTGTTGTTTCAAAAGTTAATTTTTAGTTAAGATTCTATTTCTAATATATTTTATAATAATTATAAAAACTAGTTTTTTTATATTTCAATTTTTAGTAATTGTAATACTTTTTGTCTTATTAAAATAGGGCTTATAGGTTTAATTAGATATTCTATAACACCTAACGATAATGCTTTTTCTTTTATTTTTTCATCGCTTAAAGCTGTTAAAAAAATGAATGGTATATCTTTTGTTTCATGAAATTCATTCAAATGCTCTTTAAGCTCTATTCCTGACATTTCTGGCATCATATTATCAGAAATAATTAATTGTGGTTTTAATAATTTTGCTTTTTCTAGTCCTATTTTCCCATTTTCAGCTAAAACAACATTGCAAACTTTCTTTAAAGTCATTTCTATTAGTTTAAGTATTGACGCGTCATCTTCAACAATAAGGACAAACAAAACTAAAAATCTCCTACATATATATAAGATTAAAACAAAATTAAAAACAATAATATATTCTTAACCAGATGTTTATTATACTAATTTTTAGTTAAATAGAGTGATATAAGAAAAATAAAACAAAAAATTTTAGTATTATGATTTAAATATAAACAAGAAAGCAGTATATTTCTTTATTGGATATTAGATGAAGCTTTTCCTTTATTTATCATATTTTAGTTAATAATTAATTATTATCAGATTTATTTTAATAATAATAACTATGTGTTTTACTTTGATTTTAATAAAAATAGAGAAGCAATACTATGAGATTTATTTTTTGTAAGTAGAAAATTTTGTAAGTGATTTGTAACTAGAAGAAAGTAAACTATAAATATAGAATTTAATTTTAGAGGTAAAATAAAATGGAATCACTTAAAGAAAACGCATTAGTTAGTTTTAATACAAAGCTTCTTGAAATGTCAGCTGAAAATATGAAAAGAACAGCTGAAATGACAGTTGAATATATGAAAAATGTTGAAAAAATACAAAGAGATTTTATGAAAGCGGGAATGGATCTTTTTAGTAAAACATTTGCTGGAGAAAGCAAATTATGGGAAATGCAAACTGGTATGATGGATAAAATGTTCCAAGCAACAGATAAAAGTTATGAAAATGTAACTAAAATGTGGAAATAGTTTTAATTAGGATAGAATAAGTAAATAAAGTGCATTAGAGTTTAAATAACTCTAATATACTTAAGGAGAAGAAATGAAGTTAAAAGATAAAGTTGCAATTGTTACAGGTGCTGGTCAAGGAATCGGAGAAGCAATAACAAGAAGATTTGTTGCTGAAGGTTCTTTCGTAGTTATGCTTGATATAAATGAACAAGCATTAATAAAACTAGCAAATGAATTAAATAAAGATTCAGAAAAAGTAGTTCCTTTTACAACAGATGTTACTAATGTTGATCAAATAAAAGCTTTAGTTACTGATGTTTTAGAAAAATACAAAAAAATAGATATTGTTATCAATAATGCAGGAATAACCAAAGATTCGTTAACAGTAAAAATGACTGATGCTCAATGGGATTCTGTAATTGATATTAATTTAAAAGCTCCATTTCTTATGGTAAGAGAAGTTTTCCCTGTTATGAAAGCTCAAAATTCAGGAGTTATTTTAAATGCTTCTTCTGTAAGTGCATTAGGTAATTTAGGGCAAGCTAACTATGCTGCTAGTAAAGCTGGTTTAATTGGTATGACAAAAACATGGGCATTAGAATTTGCAAGATATAACATAAGAGTTAATGCAATCGGACCTGGTTTTACAGAGACACCTATGGTTCAAACTGTTCCTGAAAATGTAAAGGCAAAAATAGTTGAAAAAATTCCTCTTAAAAGATTTGCTCAACCAGAAGAAATTGCATCAGCATATTGTTTCTTAGCAAGTGATGAAGCTAGTTTTATCACAGGTCAAACTTTATTTGTTGATGGTGGTCTTACCTGCGGTTTTTAATCTAGAACTATGAAAACATTAACTATCTTAATTCTTTTATTCAATTTCTTTACTTTTAGTGTAAATGCTAAAGTAGATTTTGAAAAACCTTTTAAAGATTGTAATTTAGAAGGAAGTATAACCATTTATGATTATAATAAAAAAGAATGGATAGTTAGTAATGAAAAAGATAGTTATAAAGAAACATTACCTGCTTCAACTTTTAAGATAATAAATTTTTTAATAGCATTAGAATCTAAAGTAATAAAAGATGAAAATGATATTATAAAATGGGTAGGTGAAGTAGATGAAAGTATTTATGGGCATAGACCAGAGATATATCATGATATAACTATAAAAGAAGCTTTTGAAGTTTCAGCAGTTTGGGTTTTTATAGAATTAGCAAAAAAAATAGGTAAAAAAAATTATTTATCCTATTTAAAAAAATCTCATTATGGAAATATGAATTTATCAGCTAAAGGTGATGATTTTTGGAATTTAGGAAGCTTTGCTATATCACCTCATAATCAAGTAACATTTTTGGTAGATTTTTATGAATATAAATTACCTTTTTCAAAAAGGAATATTGATATAGTAAAAAAAGTTATGATAAATACTAAAAATGATAATTTTATACTAAGAGCAAAAACTGGTTGGACAAACCCAGAATTAGAAGATATTGGCTGGTGGGTAGGATATGTTGAAAAGAAAGATAATTTGTACTTTTTTTCTACTCGATTAACTAAAAAAAGAAGTACAATTAATAAGAATTTTGGTGATTGTAGGAAATCTATTACTACAAAAATATTAAAAGACATGAAAATATTAAATTGATATAGGTATATAAAATGGAAAAAGTAAAAGAAAAAGTGGAAAAAAGAGAAGATTTAGTTGATAAGTTTGTTACTAAGTTTTTCGATAATTTATGGGTAAATTCTGCCTATTTAGGTATGGTTTCAAAAAATCTTGATACAGCTTTTGAAGTAAGAAAAAAATGGAATAAAAACATGGAAACTGTTCTTTCTTTATTAGAACTACCTAATCAAAAAATGCAACAAAAAATTCTTCATAATGTTAATACTCTTCTTACAGAATGGAGATTTGAACAAGAAGAATTAAAATATAGATTAGAAAAAATTGAAAGTGATATTGAAGAATTAAAAGCTAAAGCTTCTGAACAAAGCAATCATATCGCTGAAGAAAAAACAAACAAACATAAAAAGAATTAATATGATCATAAAACTAAATTACATTAAAGCTAAGGTTTATAAGTGTAATTTAGCTAATCTCTAAAAAATATATTATTAAAAGGTAATAAAATATGATAGGAACACCTTTATTAGAAAAGATAAAAGGTTATAAAAGACCAGAAGTCTCTAAAACAACCGTTGTATATTCTGAAAATAAATTAAGAATATTAAAAGTTGAGCCTGAAAACAAAGTTTATAAAACACCTGTGTTAATGATTCCTGCTATGATAAATCGTTATTATGTACTTGATTTGAGTGCAAATAATAGTTTAGCAAAAGCTTTGAGTGAGCAAGGTTTTACAGTTTACAAAGTAGATTGGGGCGAAGCTACCGATGAAGATAGATGGGATAGTTTTGAAGATGTTTTTACAGGAAAATTAAAAAGAATAGTTACTAAAGTTACTCGTGATGCTGGTACAAAACCTTCAGTACTTGGATATTGTATGGGAGGAACTATGTCATTGATATATTCATCTTGTTTTACAGATGATATAAAAAATTTAATCGTTCTTACCGCTCCAATTGATTTTTCAAAAGCTGGTGTTATGAGCTTATGGACAAAAAAAGAATATTTAGATCCTTATAAATGGGTTTCTGCTATTGGTAATTTACCTTCTGATTTTGTTCAAAATGGCTTTGTTTCATTGAAACCTGCTAAATTTATGAGAAAATGGGAAACTGTTTGGAAAAGACAAGATGATTCAAGATTTATGGATAATTTTTTAACTCTTGAAAGTTGGGTAAATGACAATGTTCCTTTCCCTGGTGGTATTTGGCAAGATTATATAACATGGCTTTATCAAGAAAACAGATTGTTTAATGATACTTTGATTATAGGAAAATATAAAGCAAGTTTGAAAAATTTAAAAGTGTCTTTGTTAACAATAGTAGCAAAAGACGATCATATTGTTCCGATAGAAGCTGCGGAACCTTTACATGAACTTGCAGGAAGCCCTGATAAGACAATAAAGTATTTTGATGGTGGTCATGTGGGTATTATTTCTAGCCCAAAACTTTTTCCACAATTATCTAGTTGTATAAAAGATTGGTTAGCAGAAAGAGATTAATTATCTTTTAATTCTAATAAATAAAAAAGAGGGATAAAACCCTCTTTTTTGCTTTTATAAAATAACTGTTGATAATATTTTAGGTTATAATTTTAATTTATAAATAGTGAAAACTAAAAGAGATAAGTGATAATATGAAAAAACTTACTTTAACCCTACTTACTTTTCTTATTTCATGTACTTCTTTTGAAAATACTGTTTTTAATAATACAAACAAAAATCAAATTTTAAACACTTCAAATTCTGAGCAATTCGATAAAGATTTTAAAGTTAGTAATACAAGAAATGAATTACAATTAAATTCTTCTATTGCTACAAGCCCAAAAGGTTCAGTTATAACATGGATATCTTATAAAAAAAATACAGCTTATTTTAATATTTATGCACAAAGATTAGATACTAATTTTAAGCCAATAGGAAATGAAATTAAAGTTAATATAAGGGAAATAGATTTATCCGAAGAGCGATTTACACTATATTATAGTAATTTTATTAACTCATCTCCAAAAGTAGCTATGGATAAAGATGGTAATTTTGTTATAGCTTTTGATTTTGCTGAATTCAAAAAAAACGCTAAATTACATTTAAAAAGATATACTGCAAACGGTTTACCTATAGGTACAGAATTTGAACAAAATTTAACCACTTCTTATTATACTAGTTATATAAAATTATTTTCTTTAGATGATAATGGAAATATCTTTATTATTGATAATAATGGTTTTCAGTACATAGATAAAAATAATAATACTATTCAAAAAGAATTTACTCTTGAAAAAGGTTTTGAAGTGTCTTCCGTTGTTAGTAATGAAAAAGGTGATTTAGTTTTTATTTTTTCTAAATTTGATTCTGAATCTAAAATATATAATTTTTATTTTCAAAGGCATTCAAAATTAGGAGAAAAGATAGGAGAAATTGTAAAAATTAATAATGTTAAATATAAGTATAAATCTGAAATTAGAGCTTCAATTAATAATAAAGGTGATTTAGCCTTTGTTTATTATAGACCTGATGAAAAAATTTATCCTTTATATTATATATATGCACAAAAATATACTTTGGATAATAAAGAAAATGGTAATGAAATTCAAATTGCTTCTGTTGATAATTCTCCAAATATAAAAACTATTTTAACTAATAATGATGAGATTATAGTTACTTGGGGAGAGAAAGAATTAACTGAAGAAAAAAAAAATCTTTCCATAAAAATAATAGATAAAAACGGATTAGAAAAAGAAAGTGAATTCAAAGCAAATTATTTAAGTAAAGGAAGAACAGTAAATCAAGATATTTCTCTTTTTGACAATAATTTTTTAATTACTTGGTCAAATTGGAATGAAATTAAAAATGATTTTAGTATATATGCAAGAAAATATAATTTATCAGAAAAAATAAAAAAAGATGATCCTAATCTTATAGTAAAGGAAAAAATAGATTGTTCAAACTCTTCGAGTGAAGTAAATATCATAAATAAACAAGAAGAATATAAAGGTGATTTAAAAATTACTGTTCTTGTTAATAATGAACAAATTGAAATAAATAATAAAACTACACTTCAAGAGCTTTATAAAAAATACCCCAATTTTTTGGGACATGATAGTTCAATAAATGCATTATTAGATAAAAATCATGTTCATACAGATGGCATGACCATTAGACCTAATAATCTTTATTGTTTAGATTATATTAATGAAAAATTAGGATTTTATTATATAAAAGGCAATTTTGACTTTTATTACCCTGTTATTAATTATAAAAAAATAAATCTTGATAATATTCAAGATTTACTATTAAGATACATTAATGATAAAAATAAAAGAGCTCTTCCTGGTTATGCTGATTTTATATATGGAAATGAGGATATAAAATCAATAGAATTTGAAGATTTAGATTCATTAGCTAATTTTTGGTTATTTTTAGATTTAAAACTAAATTACAGCTATATTTTTAAAGATCTTTACCTTAAAGCAAATTATCAAGCACTATAATAAATTAAAAGCAAAAAAGAAGGGTTTGTCCTTCTTTTTTATAAAACTTTTCTTATTCTTGAAATTGCATATTAATAAAATTTAGATAGCTTCTAGTTCCTAAACTACCACCTGATGTTTTATTAATAGACATTAGTATTCTTAGTATTGTTTTTGCTTTTATTACATCAGATAATTTTGATTTATCAAAAATTTGACTAAAATTATCAAATATCTCTACTTCAGCCTCTGTTTCAGTTTTTACATCATTTGTTTTTTTACTCAAAAACATATATATTTTTGATAGTATTTTATGAATATCATTATCATTTACTTCTTTGTTATCATGAAAATTATCAGCTAAATATTTCTCGAATGGTGCAGCTAATTGATATACAACTTCATCATTTTGAAAAATGTCATCTCTCTCAGTTTTAAAGGTTTCTGATATTGTTTGTGAAATTTCTTTATTCATTTGATTTTTCATTCCAGTTTCTAAGTATGAACAATCACTAGGACAATTAATTTCTTTTAATCTTTTTGTTCCACAGCATCCCGAACATATTAACGCATTTAATGCAGGACAATGTCTTTTTCCTGTTGTTCTATTACAACTTATACATTTTATTTTCATTTTTCTATTATACTCTCTTCCACGACAGTATGTCATATTTTTCTAATTTATTATAATATTTTAAGTAAAACATAATTATATCTTATTACTATGAGAATTATTTTTATTATTATATCAAAAAAGATATTTTAAGCTAATAAAAAATTTTTTATGATATTATGTTTTTATAAATAAAAATTGAGCAAATATATTGATAAAGCAATAAATGAATAAAAGAAAAAAAGGGTTTGAAGAAGAAGAAAAAGCAGTAAAATTTTTAGTTAATTTAGGATATGAAATAATTCAAACTAATTTTTATTCAAGATTTGGAGAAATTGATATTATTGCAAAAAAAAATGTAGATATTATTTTTATTGAAGTTAAATATAGAAAAAGTAATCTTTTTGGAGAGCCTGAAGAATCTGTAAATATAAAAAAAATGAAGAAAATTTGTAAAACAGCTTTATTTTATATAAATTCAAAAAATATTCCTGATAATTCAAATTTTAGATTTGACATTATATCTATAACAGGAAATGAAATTAAACATATAATATCTGCCTTTGATTATATTTTATAATAGTTTATTTTTCATTTTATTTTTTTATGTGCTAAAATTTTGTTTGTTGAAGTATTTAAAATAAGAATTTAGTTTCACTTTTTATACCTCAAAAGTTAGCATTTATGTGGACTTTGTTTTAATATATTTTAGTGTTTTAATATTAAATTTATGAGTGAAGAAAATCAAGAAATAAAAAATCAAGAAACGATTGAAAAAAAGGTTCCTAAGAAAAAAAAAGGTAAGTTTTTTGAGACATTTGAAACAGTGTTTGTTGCTTTAATACTTGCTGTATTTATAAGAGCTACTGTTGCAGAAGCTAGATATATTCCATCTGAATCTATGGTTCCAACACTTCTTATTTCTGATAGATTAGTTGTAGAAAAAATATCAGGTTATACTGGTACTCCTAAAAGAGGAGATATTCTTGTTTTTTATCCACCTATAGGTGATGATATGAATGATAATACTCCATTTACTAGAACAATGTTGTGGTTAGGTTTTACTTCTAAAAATGCCTACATAAAAAGAGTTGTTGGATTGCCAAATGAAACAATAGAAGTTAAAAATAAAAAGGTTTTTATAAATGGAAAGCCAATTACAGAAGACTATATAAAAGAAGCTCCTGTTTATGATATGGATCCTGTAAAAATATCAAGCGATGAATTTTTTATGCTTGGTGATAATAGAAATAATAGTATGGATAGCCATGTTTGGGGGCCTTTACCAGCAAAAAATGTTATAGGTAAGGCAGTGGTTAGATTTTGGCCACCTAGTAGAATAGGTGCTTTAAATTAGTTATTTTTTTTAGAGGTTATATAATGGATTACAAACATTCAAAAATGCTCGGTGATGATGGTATAAGAATACCGTTTAATTGTGATCAGGGTTTTGAGGAGTCTGAATTAGTTTTTTCTCCAAAAAGTATATATGAACATGAAAGACAACTTATAAAAGTTGTTTGCTCAAGAGGTCTTATCACAAAAGAAGATCATGAAAAATGTAAATTAACCCCTAAGGATATTTGTTGGAAAGATGGACAACAACCATAATTTAGTTAATATTGTTGAATTTAAAAAAGAAGATATTGAAAATAAAAAAATAATATCTTCTTTAATGTCAGATTCTTTAATATTAGAATATGGTAACCCTCCAAATGAAGGTTATCTTGATGAACTATTAAATTATTATTTTGGTAGAGAAGATACTAAAATTTTCTTTTTGCTAGATAATAATATTTTTGCTGGTTTTATTTGGCTAATAAAAAGTGAGGATGTAGTAACAAGTAAATTTTTTACTTGTATTCTCTATTTATATGTTGATGAAAACTTTAGAGGAAAGGGTTACTCAAAAATATTAATGAATAAAGCAAAAGAATATTGTAAATCTATTGAAATAACACAGTTAAGATTAGCAGTTAGACACAATAACCCAGTTGCAATAGATTTATACAATAATTTAGGTTACAAAACCTATAAACATGAAATGCTTTTAGATATTTGATTTAAAATCTAAATACATTCTGAAAACTTATTAATTCTGAAAGAATTAGTATTAGTTAATTTATTAATCATAAGCCCACCCAAAAATCTAATTTTATAAAAATCATTGTTAGTTATTTTTGAGATTAAAAAAATCTTAAAATTATCTATTTGACATTGATTTTTGATAGCGAAACTATTATATTGATAGTAGTACTATTATTAAATTGGTAAAAAAATGGGAAGTTTAAGTTTATGGATTTGGTTTAATGTATTTATTTTATTTTTATTAGCATTAGATTTAGGTGTTTTTAATAGAAAATCACATGAAGTTACCGTAAAAGAAGTACTAACATGGAGTGGAGTATGGATTGCTATTTCTTTATTATTTAATGTAGGGCTTTATTATTTTAAAGGTTCTGAAATTGCTTTTCAATTTTTAGCAGGGTATTTAATAGAAAAATCTTTAAGTGTTGATAATATATTTGTTTTCATAATGATATTTTCATATTTTAATGTTCCTACAAAATATCAACATAAAGTTCTTTTTTATGGAATAATTGGAGCTTTATTAATGAGAGCAGGAATGATAGTTGCAGGTTCTGCAATAATAAGCACTTTCCACTGGACAATATATTTATTTGGAGCTTTTCTAGCTTTTACAGGAATAAAAATGCTAGTTAAAAAAGATGATGATTCATTTGCTCCAGAAGCTAATTTTTTAGTAAAATCGGTTAAAAAATTTATTCCTATGACCAAAGAATATAAAGAAGATCAGTTATTTGTAAAAGATAATGGAATATTAATGGCTACTCCTTTATTCTTAGTACTTTTAATTGTTGAATTTAGTGACGTAATATTTGCTGTAGATTCTATTCCTGCTATATTTGGAGTAACTCAAGATCCCTTTATAGTTTATACATCTAATATATTTGCTATTTTAGGTTTAAGATCTTTATATTTTGCTCTTGCAGGAATAATGCATAAATTTGAATATCTAAAAGTTGGATTATCTTTTGTTTTAGTCTTTATTGGTACAAAAATGATGATTATGGATTTTTATAAAATACCTATTTCTGTTTCACTAGCTCATATTTAAATCAAGCTAAGATCCTTTCTATTTCATCAAGTGGTGCATAA
>JBBTGK010000009.1:0-12710 GCA_038060635.1 Cyanobacteriota bacterium
TGAAGATATAAATTTTAAAAAAGGTTTTATTGATGACGTTATAAATTCTATAGATTTTAGTATAGAAAAAGGATTTACTGAAAAAAACAATCTTTATATTTATGGAGAAAAATCAACTGCACTTGCTATTCAAGTATTATTAAATAAAAAACCTGATTTTTTTAAAAAAGTAATATTATCAAACCCATCTAGTTATATTTTTTCTAATCAAAAATTAGAGAATAAAAAACTTGAAGAATCTATTTTAAACTATAAGATAGATTCTCATCCTTATTATAATATAAAAGATACAAAATACTCAGATATATTTATGAATACTGAAATTGATAATACTGAAAGTATAAAATATCTTTCAAAAATAAAAAGTATAAAAAATAATAAAAGTAAATCATATTTGAATATTCAAAAAGAATATGATTTAAATAAAACTTTTTCTGATATGTATTATTTTTTATTGAATTAAAAATTAGAAAAATTAAAATATTTTGATATAATGCTAACTTAAATCTTGAGTTTTATAGGATATTTTTATGGCACCTCAACTAAAATATTATGGTTTAATTGATAGTAATGGAAGACCTAATTTTAAGGTTGTTGGTTTAAAAAAAGAAGTTTTTTCTGATTTATTTCATTTTTTTATAACAAAATCTTGGTTTCAATTTATCTCTATTCTTTTTTTAATTTATATAACAGCAAATTTAATTTTTGGATGTTTTTATTTTTTATTGGGTGGAATAGATCATGCAGAAAAATTTTTAGATTATTTCTTTTTTAGTATTCAAACTATGGGAACAATTGGATATGGATATATGTACCCTAATACTGATAATATAATAACAAATTTTGTCGTTTCAGTAGAAACTTATGTAGGAATTTTATTTACAGCTTTTGTTACAGGTCTTTTTTATTCAAAATTTTCCTTACCAACATCTAATGTTATGTACACAAAAAAAATGGTAGTTAATTTAGATAATGATGTGTTGAAACTAAAATTTAAAATATCAAATAAGAGAAATAGTAATATCATAAATGCAGATTTAAAAGTTAGTATGTTAAAACTAGTTATTAATCCTGATGGAACTCGATTAAAAAAAATATTTGATATGAAATTACTAAGACATGAAATTCCAACTTTTGTTCTTACTTTTACAGCAGAACATGTAATTGATGAATTTAGTCCTTTTTATGGAGAAACACATCAATCATTATTAGAAAAAGAAGCATTAGTTTCAATAATAATAACAGGTGTTGATGAAGTAACCTCTCAAACTATTCATTCTAAATATTATTATGCTTTTGATGATATTATGTGGAATGCTAAATTTGCAGATGTTATTTTTAAAGATGAATTTGGACAAAGTTATTTAGATTATAGAAATTTTGATAAAATAATTCAGTAAAAATACTTCTATAGCAGTAATATTTACTAAAAAATCTTTATAATTGCTATACTATATAATATATTTATTATAAATACTGTTTCAGCGGTAAAAATGTTAGATGATTTAAGTAAGATAATAAAATATCATAGAAAAAAAAGTGGTTTAAGTCAGTTGGAACTAGCTGATTTGGCAGGTGTTGGGAAAACAGTAATTTTTGATATTGAACATAATAAAACTACAATAAAAATGGATACTTTATTTAAAGTATTAAAAATATTAAACATAAAAATAAAACTTTTAAGCCCATTAATGGAAAATTATTTAAAGGAAAATAATGAGAAAAGCTAATGTTTATGTTCATGGTATAAAAGCTGGTATTTTGGAAGAAATAGAAAAAAATAAATCTTATACTTTTAAATATTTAGATGAATATAATAGTGAGCCAGTATCTTTAACCATGCCATTAAATAAAAGATTATATATATATAACACATTCCCATCATTTTTCGATGGATTATTACCTGAGGGCTTTTTATTAGAAGGTCTTTTAAGAATAAATAAAATTGACAAAAATGATTATTTTGGACAATTATTAAAAGTAGGTTTGGATATGGTTGGCTCTGTTACGGTTGAAAAATATAATGAATAAATGCCCCATAACTTATGAAGAATGTGGAAATGATAAATATTCAAAAAAAGGGCTTCTTTTATTATCTAAAAAACTTTTATTTTTAAATGATTTTCCTTATACTTCTCAAGATCAAAGAGATGAAGCTTTAAATATGATGTCTAAAATTTCAATTCAAGGTGTTCAACCCAAACTAAGTGTTACTTTAGATGTCAAAAATCAAATATTTAAACTGACTGATATTAATGGTCAATATATTTTGAAACCTCAACATAATTATTATACAGAGTTACCTGAAAATGAAGATTTAACCATGAAAATGGCCTCATTAATCAATATAGAAACACCAATACATGGTCTTATTTATTCTAAAGATAAAAGTTTAACCTATTTTATAAAAAGATTTGATAGATTAGATAAAAACAAAAAATTATCTGTTGAAGATTTTTCTCAACTATCAGAACTAACAAGAGAAACAAAATATGATTATACTATGGAAAAAATAGTTAAATTAATTGATTCTTATTGCACTTTTCCTGCCTTAGAAAAAGTAAAATTATTTAGATTAATTATTTTTAGTTACCTTGTTGGTAATGAAGATATGCATCTAAAAAATTTTTCTATAATAAATAGAAATTCAAAAATAGAATTATCACCAGCTTATGATTTATTAAATACAACAATTATTTTAAAAAATCCTAAAGAAGAAATGGCTCTATCAATTTCAGGAAAAAAAAGTAACTTAAATTATAATATTTTTGTCGATTACTTTGCATATAAAAGATTAGAATTAAATACAAAATCAGTTGAAAATATTTTTGCTAAAATTAAAAATTCTATTGAAGAATGGGAATTACTTATTAAAAAAAGCTTTTTGTCAGATAAATTAAAAAATGATTATTTATTTTTATTAGAAAAAAGAATCAAAAAATTAAATTTATAGTTTTATATAAATTTAATTTTTTAAGAAAAATGATGAAAACTTTTATCAGTTAAAATAAGACTAGATTCTTTTTCTTTTAAAGAGATATTATTATTTATATTATTGAATTTACCAATTATTTCTAAATTAGAGTTAAAAATAGTTTTATATTTATCTTTTATATTAAAAAAATCTTTTTCACTCATAGCAACAATAAGTTCATAATCTTCTCCTCCATAAATAAAAAAATCCCAATAGCTTTTTTTAGATAAATTAGCTTGTTCTTGTAGTTTATTACAAATCAAATAATCTTCTTTATAAATCTCAAAACCTAAATTAGTTTGCTCACACATCGTTTTTAATGAAGTATAAAGTCCATCACTAGAATCCATCATAGCAAAATCTTTGATATTTTCTGAAAAAAATAACCCTTCTTTTATTCTTGGAATAGGTTTATAGTGTTTATTTATAAAATATTGTTCGTTTTCATTAAAAGGTTCTTTTTTGTTTAATATTAAATCTAACCCTAATGCAGATAACCCTAAAAAACCTGTAGAAGTTAAAATATAATCACTTTTTATATTGTTTCGATAAATTGGCTTATTACAACTTCCTGTTAAAGCAATATTTATTACTAAATTTGAATCAGATAAAATAGTATCTCCACCAACAATACTTAATTGGTAAGTATTTGCACAATCTGAAAGACCTAGATAAAAATTTTCTAGCCAAGAATAATTTGTTTCTTTTGTTAAACCAATAGATAAAACTGCATATTCTGGAGAACCACCCATTCCTGCAATATCGCTAATATTTACAACTAAAGCTTTCCAACCCAAATCATAAGGAAATATTTTATCAAGTAAAAAATGGGTTTTATCAATTAACATATCAGAAGTAAAAAGCATATACTTTCCAGTATTTAGCAATACAGCAGTGTCATCACCTATGCCTTTTATAATATTTTTATTATTTTCTCTAAAATATTTTTTTGCTAATTCTATAACATGATGTTCATTTATCATTTTATAAAAATAGTTTTACCAAATATAATTGTCTTATCTTTTTGATTATAATTAGGGAACCAGACATTCTTTTTTATTATTTCAATATCTCTATTTCTTACAAAATTTGCACTTATATTATTTAAATCAGAAAGACCTAAATGTTTAATAGGAATTTGAACTTCTACAAACCATTTATCAGTTAATTTTTTTATTGAAGAGGTAAAAACCGAAGGTGATTTTTTATTTTTATTTACCTCATAATCTTTTTTATTATTAATATCAACCAAAAAATGATGTTGCCTTTTTTTATCATTGATATATATTTCTATAGAATCTTTTTTTGAATTATTCATTTCAGGTTCAATATTTTCAAAAGAAATATATATATTTTCTTTGTTATAGGCTAATTTTGTTATTGTTTCTACTTGTGTTGAAATTGTTCCATCATAAGAATAAAAATTTGAAATTGGTTCAATTCTATCCCAAAAATCATCTTCCAAATTACCATCTATAATAGCTTTTTTAGTTGTTTTGAAAAACTTTGCAGGAGGAATATATTTTGCTTCTTCAAGAACTTTCAAAGAAGGTGGCGGAGTTTGTCTAAAAATTTTACCAACACTATCTTTTTTAAAATCATAAACTTCAATTATTTGTATCGCATATTCAAGTTGAGATGTTATTTCATTAATAAGATTTTTTGGTAATGATAATTTTTTTATTTCTAATGAAATTTTTTCAAAATCTTTTTTATTAGTTGTATTAGCTAATTTATTAATTTTTACAATAGCTTTATTTATTTCACTTGAGTTATTTCTTTCTTCGTTAGATATTTTTTTTAACCAATTATTATTTTCTTCTAAAATTATATCTAATGATTTTTCTAAGGAATGATCTGTTATAAATGATTTTTTTCTAAAAATACCTTCAGAAAGTTCATCAAAAGATTCTGTTCCAAAATGAACTAATGAAAAAATATTAAAACCTAAAACGTTTCTTTTATGTAATAAATCTGCTAAAGGATATAAATCTGAGTTTTTATTGAATCTTAAGGCTCCTAAACTAGGATAGATAAAATCTTTTCTTTCATTATAATCAGATTCTGTATCAATCCAATTATCTAATTCCTTTGGTAAATCTGTATATAACATAGGGCAAATAAAATCAATATAGTTTTTATTATACCAATATCTCCAATCTTGCATTTTTAATAATCTAGTTTGACTTTCATTTCTAAAAACAGCTACACCAACTTTTGCTTTTGGTCTATTTATTTTAATTTCTGTTTTTATATTTTTAACCATTTCAGTTACTTGATTTTCTCTCCAAAGTTGGAACTCTAAAAAATCATTATCGCCTAAAACTATTTTATTAGCAGGTTCTCTTTTATATTTTTGAAAATAATAATCTCTGAAATATTTTTTTGTTAAAATGTCATCAGGTAAGGTTTCATCAAATCTTATGTAATCTAATAAAATACCATCAATTTGATAGTTCTTAGCAATATCGCTTATCAAAGATAACATTAGTTCCCTTGCTTTTGGTTCTGAAGGACTTAAAAAAAGAGGTTCTCTATCTTCAAAAGAATATTTACCTTTTTTTGCAATAAGATCTGGATATTTATTTAGAAAAGAATCACCCCATAAAGGAGATTTTACACGAAAAACCCAAACCCAAGGATAAACTTCAATATTATTTCGATGAGATTCATCAACTATATATTTAAAAACATCAAAATCACATTTTTTAAATTTATCTTCAATATCAGTTATTTTATTAGGATAAATACTATAACCTCTTCTAACTACTTCTGGATAAATTATATTAAAATTTGCTTTTTTTATTTTAATTATTAAATCTGAAATTTCTTTTTTTGTAGTTGGTATAGAATCCGCATCAAGATAAATTGCTCTTGATTCTACTGCTCTCGAATAAAGTAGATTTAAATTAGCTTTATTTATAGTTTGATTAAAACTTTTCAAGTTTTCTTTAGAATTATTGCTTCTTAAAGCTTGTGCTTGTTTTTTAGCTAGATTTATATTATTTTTTGCAGAATTATAATCAACATTTTTATATAGTTTTCTTGTATCAGAATATTTTTTTTCTAAAGCAACTATTTTATTATTATAAATATCCTTACTAGTTATTTTTTTTGTATCAGATGCTTTTTTTGAAATAAAACCAGAATATTTATTATTTTCTGCATGATTTTCTTTAAAATTATCATTATTCAATAAAACAAAAGGTAAAGTAATAGTTGATAGTAAATAAAAAAGTTTTTTCTTCATTAAAATATAGATTATAAAAATATTAAAGCATTATATCATTTTTATCATTTCAAAGATTTTTGTTTATATATTTTTAACGCATTATTTTTTTAATACTACTTAGAATCATAAAAAATCAATTATATATTTCAATAATTTGTTACTACTCATCACAAAAAAATGTGTATAAAAAAAGGCGTTTATTAAAACGCCTCTACGAAACACTCTACTGTATTAAATTTTTTGAGAAAAAACTACAGATTACAAATAATTTCACTAATTTTTTTATCTGTAGCTAAAATTTTTCTATTTAACAAAGTTATTTTTTAATAATCAGAAAAAACATCTTCTACATAATAGTATCCAGACCACTCTTGGTTTTCATAATTGAATATTCCTCCACCATTAGCTTTTACTATCCAAGCTTTCTCCCATTTATTATCTGGTGCCATAACTCTTAATAACATATCTCCATTTTTGAAATCCCAATTTCTTCCATCTCTATAAAAATGAGGGATATTCATTCCTTGTCTAGTTTTTATGTGGAAAGCATCATTTGCTAAATCCCATGTATTATCAACAATAAACTCTAATACTTGCCAAATATTTCCTGATGGTAAATATCCTTGATCTGCTGCTATACCAGCATCGTTTGGTAAACCAAATACTTTACACGCAGGTAATTCTCTAGCCATTTTTTTAAGTTCAGTGTCTCTTCCCCAATCATGATGTAAGGTTGTCGCTATATTTCTTATTAAACCAAAACCATGCATATAATCATGTCCGCCTGAAATATATTCTGCTAATTGATCTGCTCCAGCAGAAAATCCTACAGTCAATAAACCTTTATTTTGTCTATCATGTAAAATTCTTCCAAATAGATGTTCATCTCCATAAAATCTTTCTCCAAGGTATTTATATCTTTCCATACCAAGAACACTGCTACCTCCACCAAGTATAACAACTTGTGAGTTTATTAATTTATCAAAAAAGATTTCTACATCTTCTGGTCTTAAGTTTTCATCCCAATAAAAAGTACTAGCTTTTAAACCATATTGAGTAAATTTATTGAAATACCATTCAAAAGTTCCCCAACTATAATTTTGTTGGTCATATCTTCCCATAGACATAGGTATAAGAAAAATTGACTTATTATGATGAGATTTTAATGCTCTTTCTACAATCCATTCTTTATGAATTTGTTGACATCTGTTGTGCGAACTGTAAATTAATGCTGTTGCTTTAAACATTATTAATAACCTTCTTTCTAGTATAATGCTGTAAAAAACTTTTAAGTATAATACTAAGATGATAATTAATCTAGTTACTAAATTAAAAATCTTTAAAAATATTATTAACTAGGATGAAAATTTTGAATTTAAGTAACTAATATATTTGTTAAACAAACTTAAATTTTGAATACCCTTATTAATTTAGAATAAAATAATTCTAATACAAAAAATAAAATAAAGAAGTATAATTCTAACCTAGTTTTAAATTATCATAAAAATTTCTTGCTTTAAAGGAAATAAATTAAATGACCAAAAATATTTCGATAAGAGATTATTCAATGGTAATAGCTCTGGTTTTGATTTGGGGCTTTTTTGCTTTTTTATCTCCTGATTTTTTAACTCCTAGAAACTTATCAGAATTAATTATAGATTTATCTATTACAGGTGTTTTAGCATTAGGAATGTTTTTAATTTTAATACCAGGTCAAATAGATTTATCTGCTGGAAGTGGAGTTGGTCTTATTGGAGGAGTAGCAAGTGTTTTAATTAGTATTCATGCTTTTCCTGTATGGCTTTCTTTATTAATAGGTATTTTTTGTGGAGTTGCATTATGGACTTTAATGGGATGGATTATAGTAAAACAAGAAGTTCCTGCTTTTATTATTACATTAGGTGGTTTATTAATTTTTAAGGGCTTATTTTGGATGGTAATTCAAAATTCTACTATTTCTATTTTACATAATGGAAAAGAAAATATTTATTCATCTCTTACAACATATAATTTAAGTTCTGAAAACGGTATTGCGTTTGCATTAATAGGCTTTTTAGCATTAGTATTTTTTAATATAAAAGGGCAAAAACAACAAAAATCATTTGGTTTTGAAACTGAAAATCCAGAAGTAAATTTTATGAAACTTTTTATTACAGGTCAATTAATTCTTTTATTTACACTAATATGTAATTATTCAAGAGGTTTTCCTTTATCTGTAGTTATTTTAATTGCTTCAGTTCTTTTTGTGTATATTTTAACTCAATTTACTGTTTTTGGTAGATACCTTTATGCTATTGGTGGTAATAGTGAAGCTTCTTTTTTATCAGGAATAAAAGTAGATAGAATTTTAATTTTAGCTTATTCTTTAATGGGCTTTTTTGTTGCCATAAGTGGTTTTTTACAAACTAGTTTTATTGGTTCTTCAACTACAACCATAGGAAATCTTATGGAATTAGATGCTATTGCAGCCTGTGTTATAGGTGGAACAAGTTTAAAAGGAGGACGAGGAACAGTTTCAGGAGTGCTTTTTGGAGCGTTAATAATGGTTAGTTTACTTAATGGAATGACACTTTTAGCTGTAAGCCCTGAAATGAAATTTATTATTAGAGGCTCTGTTTTAGCTCTAGCTGTTTGGATGGATATAAAATTAAGTAAAAAATAGTTTTTTAATAATAAAAATGAAAAAAGAATTGGAAATATTAAAAAAATATTGGGGTTATGATTCTTTTAGAGATTCGCAAGAAGAAATTATAAAAAATATTTTAGAAAATAGAGATGCTGTCATTCTTTTGGCAACAGGTGGTGGAAAAAGTATTTGTTTTCAAGTTCCAGCATTATTAACAGACGGATTATGTATAGTTATTTCACCTTTAATTTCTCTTATGCAAGATCAAGTTTCTTTTTTACAAAAAAAAAATATTTCAGCCGATTTTTTAAATAGCACTCTTTTACCAAATGAAAGAAATAAAATTTTTGATAAAATAAAAAAAAATCAATTAAAATTTTTATATCTTTCTCCAGAACAATTAATTTCTAAAAAAATTGTTTTTTGTTTAAAAAATACTAAAATAAATAGAATAATAATTGATGAAGCTCATTGCATAAGTGAATGGGGGCATGATTTTAGACCTGAATATAAAAAAATATCAGAAAATATAAAAAATATTTATGAAAATATCCAAATTTGTGCTTTTACTGCTACTGCTAATAAAAAAACAATAGAAGAAATAAAAAATATTTTAAAATTAAAAGATCCTTTTATTTCAGTTTCTTCTTTTGATCGTAAAAATTTATTTTTAGAAGTAGAAAAATATTATATTCCTTTTAATAAATTTAGAAAATTAAAAAAAATCATCTTAACTTCAAATAAAACTTTAGTTTATTGTTCTTCAAGAAAAGAAACCGAAGAAAATCAATTTATTTTTCAAAAAAAATTTAAACTAGCTTGTAAATCATATCATGCAGGTCTTAATTCTGAAAAAAGAAAAAATATTCAAGATGATTTTAAAAATGGTAATATAAAACTTCTTTTTGCTACATCTGCTTTTGGAATGGGAATAGATATTCCTGATATTGATTCTGTTATTTATTGGAATTTTCCTTCATCTATAGAAGAATATTATCAAGGTATTGGAAGAGCAGGAAGAGATTCTTCTATAAATGCAAAAACATATTTATTATATTCTAGTAAAGATATTGAAAATCAAAAAAATTTACTTAAAAATGAAATTCCATCAGAAAAAATTATTTCTAATATTATAAATAATTTAAAAAATGATTTTAGGTTTATTCAAATAACTCAAAAATATAAAATAAAAGATTTAATTTTAAACCAGATAATGAGTTTTTATGAAAAATTTGATAGTAAAGAAATAAAAGCTAAAATTATAGAAATCCAATTAAATAAAACTAATAAACTACAAAATATGATTGATTATTCTAAAACTAAATCATGTAAAAGAAAATTTATTTTAAATTTTTTTGGAGAAGAACATAATGGTTCTTGCAATAGTTGTTCTAATTGTTATAAAATCTCAACCATAATAAACAAATAGTTTTTTATTCTCTTTAAAATAGAAAAAACATTTTAGCCACGGATTGTACTAATAAGTACATAATCAAACTTAAATTCATAAAAGAGAAAATACTTTTAACTATAATACACTCATATAATAGTAATGGCAGTCGTAAAGCACAGCCACTACCATTATATTCGTTATCTTAAAAATCAAAATGAAACTAAACAAAAACTTGTAAGGAGCCTGCTTTACGCCTATACACACAAGTTTTTGTGATGATCTAATATTTTTTGATTATAAAATTTACATCAATAAAAGTTTTTGAATAAAAATGAAAAAAATACTTGACAGTTTAAATTAAACTAATTATAATTATATTTATAAGTTTAAATTAAACAAAAGGTGGTTTTTATGAAAAAAAGATTTTTAGTGTTAAGCTCGTTAGCTTTAAGCTCCTTGCTTTTCTCGGCTTGTGATGTAATCAAAGATACATTAGGTGTTCCTAACAGAATGCCTATAATTGCATCTTTTGACTATAATCCAAAAAATGCAGTAACAAAAAATGACATAATCACATTTACAATTGTTGCCAATGACCCAGAAGGAAAGCCATTACAATATAACTGGACTTCTACAAAAGGAATGTTTGTTTCTAATTCTGGAACAACTACAAGTTGGAAACCTTTTAGACAAGATAATAATCCAGAATATGGTTTAGCTGTTGTTTCAGTTGTTATTTCTGATGGAGTTATGACAAATACTGCAAGTGTAAACATTTTTGTTAATGAAGATGGTTCTTTATCAATAAATCAAGTACCTTCTAATCCAACAAAGCAATCGCCAAATGTAGTTGTGAGTGTAAGCTCAAGCCCAACAGTAATTCCAAGTGTTGTTCCAACGTCTTTACCAAGTTCAGTGGTAAGCTCAAGTCCAACACCAATTGCAAGTATTATTCCAACGTCTTCACCAAGTTCAGTGGTAAGCCCAAGTCCAACAACAATTCCAAGTGTTGCTCCAACAGTTTCGCCAAGTTCAGTGGTAAGCTCAAGCCCAACACCTACTCCAATTCCAAGTGTTGTTCCGACTGCATCTCCTACTCCAAGCAGTTCGCCTAAAAATTAAATTATTTGAGACAAAAAAGGTGTTATTATGAAAAAGTATGTTTTAAAAACAATCGCATTAGCTTTAACCACAAGTGTATTAACTTCTTGTTCAGAAGGTTTAGTTATTGCTCCAACAAGCGATGGTGGTATTTTATTTAAAACACAAAAAAGTATTCCTCCTGCAATAAAATCATTTGATTTTTATCCAAAAAGTACTTCAAAAAAAGATGATGTTATTACTTTTACAATAAATGCTTCAAGTAAAAATAATGATCCTTTACAATATACTTGGAAGGCAAGTAAAGGAACTCTTTTAACAAATTCTGGAAACACTGTAAGTTGGAAACCATTAAATCAAGATAACACTTATGAGTCTGGCATAGGAACCATAACAGTTACAGTTTCTGATGGTAAATATACAGTTGATGGAAGTGCAAATGTTTTTATAAATGCTGATGGAACTATTTCTGAAAATAAAGATTCTGTAAAAATTTCAACGACCTCTCCAGATACATCTTCTGATAAAGGTGTTGGTTTATATTTTAAACTTGTTGATCCTGAACAAGATGTTCAACCAAAAGATGTTTATGTTTATGAAAAACCAGAAATACAAAGTAATTCATCTACTTATAACTATAATTATTCTTATTCATCAACAACTTCTAATTCAAATACAACTATAAATCAAAGTGTTGAAAAATATTATAATGAAAGTGATATTGGTGATGATAATGATTATTATTCAAAAATAGTAAAAGTAAAACCTAAGTATTCTAAATTTATTTTTCAAGATGATTTTGAATCTGGTTACATAGATGATGATTGGAATATTTCTTCTTCAAATAGTCGTTATTCTAAAAATTATTTGACATGGAAAAAATTAAAAGATTCTAATGGAAATCATGTTGCTGTTCTTACAGGGCCAACAGATCGTATTCTTAATAATACTTATGCTTCTGAAGTAATGATGACAAGTTCTGCTGTAGATTTAAGAGTAATAAAATTACCAAGAATGAGTTTATATGCAAAAAATGCTTCAAATCCATCTAGTAGTGTAAAAATAAATATTTATTGGTCAAAAGATGGAGTAAATCTTAAACCACTTAATGTTTCTTTTATTCCAGACCAAAAATGGAAAAAATTAGATATTGATTTAAATAATTTGCTTAGATCTTATAGTCCTAATGTTGGGTTTATAACTATTGGAGTTAAAGTTTCTGGAAATAAAAATGATTTTACAGGCCCAATGATTGATAATATAATGATTTATGATTCTAATAATTATTAATATACTAAAGAGAAAAAAATGAAAAAAACACTAGTTATTGCAGTATCACTTATTACAATTTTTGTTTCAAATTCAACAGCTTATGCCGTTGAAA
>JBBTGK010000009.1:12720-19252 GCA_038060635.1 Cyanobacteriota bacterium
AAAAAGAAGCTGTAAAATTTGAACAAGAAGTAAAAAACCAAGAAAATATTTATTCAATAAAACAAGAAAATATACTAAGTAAAGACTTTCAACCGTTTATGATTGCAGAAAATTCCTCTGTGAAAGTTATTAAACCAGAAATGGGCTGGGTGGGTAGTATATTTGTAACTGGGCTAGGTCAGATGATTATGGGAGACGTTATGAGAGGGCTTAAATTCTGGCTTTTTGGTATTTTGGGAGCTTTTTTATTTAACATCATAATAAAAAACTCAGGTGCTTCTGCAAGTTTATCATGGGGGCTTGTTCATATTTGGAGTATAATTGATGCTTATCAAATGGCTGAAGAGAGAGCAGTTTCAAAGGCTCAATTATTCTCTAATAGAACAAAAATAGAAGAATTTGCAAAAACTTTAGACAAAATATCTGTTTTAGATGACAAAGTACAATTTAAAGTTATCGATTTTTAAAAAATTAATTAGGAGAAAACAAATGAAAAAATTTTTATTGACTGTATTTGGATGTATTTGTTTGTCAAATACTGCTACTGCTTATGCAAATAGTATTAAAATAGATTATGTTTATAAAACAACTCAATCTACTTCTGAAAGTTCTTTTTATTATTCTGAAAATGCAAGTATAAATGAATTACAAAGAAATTTTATACCAAAAGGCAGTTCTTTAAATGTAGATTTTATTACTGAAATATACGAACCGAATAGAAATGATGTATATATTAGTTTTAATTCATTAAAAACTTTTCAATTATTTAAAAATGATAGACCTAATAAATCTGGAGTAAGATTGATATTTCCTTATCAAGCTACATTCAATAATCATCAAAATATTAGAGAGCTAGAAGCTAAATTATTCAGAGATGGTTTTATAAGAAGAACTGATGAAAAAATTAGATTAGTAAATAAAGATCTCAATTGTATTGTTTTTGAAAAAAATAGACAAATTAATCATAATGATAAAATTTGGTTTTCTAAAAACTTTATGTATCCAGTAAAAAGAAATAATTTTATTAAAAAAGTAGAGTTTTATCCTAAAAAAGAAACTCAATACATAAAAGAAGTTAAATATGTAAAAGAAAATACACATTTTGACAAAAAATTTACTTTTCCTTCAAATAAATATGAAACTAAAATGAAAACAGTTCCATATAATAGTAACAATAATTCTGAGATGAAAATGGTTCCTTATAGCAATAATTCAGATTTTAAAAGCTCTGGAAAAAATAATAAAAGAAATCATAATCATTAAAGATTTATAGTTAATTAAGGTCAATTTAAAGCAGGATTTGATTCATCAAATCCTTTTAATTTATGAATTAATGTTCTTCGTTTTGTAAGGAAATTTTTTCAGGTTATAATTTTTAGTAGTATATAAAAGAAAAGTATTAGTATGGTAAATAAAAAAAATTTATGCAAGATAATTTTATTGTTGGTAATAGTACCAAATATTTTTTCATGCACAAGATTACTACAATTAAAAAAAAGTCTATCAGACGATGTGATTATATCAATTAAGAGTAATAGATTGCCTATTGGATATAGTATTAAATCTGATTTAGATGAATTAATAAATAAAAATAATATTCAAATACCATTAAATAAATCTCTAAAAATTAATATAGATGAATATATGAAAAATAAATTTTCTGATCTTAGAAATGATCAAAATGGTTATTTTATTTTATTTCAAATAAAAGATATGAGCATAGAACAAAACTATAATGCAGATTTTGGTTCTACTATTATGGGAAGTGTTTTAAAAGAAAAAAATATAGTTTATGGACAATCAGATTTTTCGTCAAGAATAATTTTAAATGTAAAATTATATCAAAATAACCAATTGATAGCAGATAAAGATATAATATCAACATCTAATTCTAATACAGTGGTAAATGAATATAACAGCTCTTCTTATATATATGAATCATATCAAAAAGTGTTAGATCAATCTATAAATAAATGTATTTTACTTGTAGATAAGTATTTAGCTTCAATTAATATTTAAAAGGAAAACACAAATGAAAAAAGTTTTATTAGCTTTATTAGGAAGTTTATTTTTGTCAAATACTGCTTTTGCACTTCCAAATAATATTCAATTAGACTATATATCAAAAGGAGTTGAATCTTCTTCAGAAACCTATATTTATTATACTTCTAATAAAATAAAAATAGAAGAGTCAAAAAATCAAATAATAAAAGGGAAACCATTAGAAAAACCTGGCTTTCTTACTAATTTTTTTGATGCAAAAAAAAATGAAATATATGTTAGCTTTGATGGTGGTAAAAATCTAAATTTATTTAAAAAAGCTAGTCCTAAAAAAGTAAGAGTATTTGGAATTATTCCTTATCAAATGAAATTTGATGAAATAAATGATATGAAAAAAATTGAAACTAATTTAGCTAAAAAAGGTTTTATAAAAAAATCTGATGAAAAAATTAAATTATCTAACAAAAATTTTGATTGCAATGTTTTTGAATTAACTTTAAAAGATCAATATAAAACTAAAGAAGGTGTATCTAATTCTGCTACAACTAAAGTTTGGATTGATAAAAAGCTTATGTTTCCTGTAAAAGAAAGCCATGTTATGGAAAATGGAACTGTTTTATTTACATACGAGTTAAAATCTATAAAAGAAAATGTAAAATTTGGAAAAGATTTTTTTATACCATCAAAAAGTGCTAAAATAGAAGTCTCAAAAGAATCTTATGATTCTATTATAAAAGATTAATATATAATGCAAAGCTCAATAAAACTCGGTGAAGAAATAAAACGAGTTAGAACATTACTGAAATATGATCAAAAAGAATTTTCAAAAATTCTTAATATTAGTAATGTTTATCTTTCTTATATCGAAAAAGGGAAAAAAATCCCTTCTTTTGAGCTTTTAGAAAAAATATATTCTTCGTTAAATAAAAAAATCCCTCAAGATATTTTAGATATGGTTAAACAATCTAAAAATGAAAATAAAGCAAATGGAACAATAAGTTCTAGTGGAATTGTTTATGATCTTCAAGAAAAAGGGCTTTATACTTCTGCCAAATTAAAAGAATTAATAAAAACCGAACCAGGAAATATAAAATATATCTATGCTTTTCTAAGTTTTTTAAAAGACGAAGGTAAAATAAACGAATGTAGAAGTTTTTTGTTAACCTCTTTAATAAATATAAAAAAAGAGGAAGAAAAAAGATGGTTAGAAGCTTGTTATTTTTTATTTGAAGGTAATTTCCCTACTGCTATTGAGCTAATGAAAAAAGCTATTTTTGATTTTGATAAAAACAATGTTTCTAGTTCAGATTTTAATGAAAAAAAAGCTGGTTTACTTTTTGAATTAGCTAATATTTATTATGAATATGGATATTATTCTTATAATTCTTTAAATGATAAAAAATTAGCAGTAGAAAATTTTAATTTTGCTCTAAAATATTTTGAAGAACAAAGAAAACTACATAATCAAGCTAATTATGAAATGTATTATGCCAATGTTTTTTGGTGGTTAGGACATTTAGGAATAGATATTGATAAAAATTTAGAGAGTTTTATTGATAAGGCTGAAAATGTTTTGATTATGAATCATGAATATATGATGAATAAATCTGTAACAGGAAAAATATCAAAAGGTCTATATTCTTCAGCTTATATTGTGCAGCTTATTGGAGCTATGGCAGAATCTTATGCAAAACTTGCCTTAAAAGAAAGTAAACCTATCAAACAACAACAAATATTAAAAAAAGGTGAATTTTTACTTGTTCAAAATGTACCTATAAATATTTTGCCAGATAGAAGAGAATATTATAATTTTTATTTCAGTTATTCTTGTTTTTATTCTATAAAAGCAGAAATTTATAATAAGTTAAATTTAGAGTATAATAGATATCTAGATCTTTGTTATAGAGGGTTATCCGAAGTTTTATTTAGTGACCAAAAACAAAAAGTAAAACAATTTATTAGAGATATTACAGAAGCAGAAAAAAATGAATTTAACTTTTATACACAAAAAAGACAGGAAGAATTTAGTAAAATTAAAGAGAGGAGTTCTGTTAATGAATAAAAAACTTTTTTTTGTAATATTAATATCGTCAATAACGATGTGTTCTTGCGATACACTTGGTTCTGGATATAGCTCAAATAAAAATAATATCGCCCGAGGTCTTACTGGTGGTGGTATTGGCGGCGGAATTATAATTGTTGATAATATAACAGATTTTTCTTCAGATAGTTCTTATACAATCTATTTAGAAGAAAAAGGCAAAAAAACAAAAATACAATCAGGTAAAACTAACTCTTCTGGTAAAATAGAAATTGCAGAAAACTCTTTATCTTTTGATAGAGTGAAAAAAATCCAATCTGGTGATGCAAAAATAATTGTAGAAATTGCCGATGGCGATCAAATTCTTACTGCTGAAGGAAGTATAACGACTAATTCTGAAAATGGTGAAAAACAAGAAAATTATTTGGCATGATTTTTTTTAATCAAAATGAAATTAATATATTGTTCTTCACCAATAAATAATAGAATAGTTGAATCAGATTATGAAAATGAATATAAATATGCTTTAGAAAATGGTTTTGATGTTCAATTAATTAATTTTGAAGAGCTGTTAAATAAAAATATAGAAAAATCTTTAAAAAATATTGTCAGAAATGATAATACTGAAAGTGCAATTTTTAGAGGCTGGATGTTAAAACCTGAATATTATGAGTTACTTTATAATGGACTAAAAGATAAAAATATTAAATTAATCAATAATCCTGATGAATATATTAACTGTCATTTTTTTCCTTATTCTTATGAAATAATTAAAGAAAATAGCCCTAAAAGTATTTGCTTTGAAATAAAAGAAAAAATCAATTTTGACGAAGTTATGGAAAAATTAAAAGTATTTAATGGTAAATCAATAATAATAAAAGATTATGTTAAATCTCAAAAACATAAATGGAAAGAAGCTTGTTTTATTAACTCTTCAAATGATAAAAACGAAGTTAAAAAAATTGTTAATAAATTTATAGAATTACAAGGAGCTGAATTAAATAAAGGTTTAGTTTTTAGAGAATATCATGAATTAGAATTTATAGGAGAACATTCTAAAAGTAAAATGCCATTAACTAAAGAATATAGAATGTTTTTTTTAAACGGAGAATTAATAACTAAATATAATTATTGGGATGAAGGTTTTTATACTTCAGAATTACACAATCTCGATAAATTTATTTCTATAGCTTCAAAAATAAAAAGCAATTTTTTTACAATGGATATTGCAAAAACAATAAATGGAGAATGGTTAATTATTGAATTAGGTGATGCCCAAGTATCAGGATTACCAGATAATGCAGATATTAATCAATTTTATTCTAAATTGTTTTCTCTTATCAAAAATAGTGCGATTAAAAACTCCAATTTTTAGTAACATCTTTATTAGATTTCAAATAAAGCAATTTTTCTATTATCGACAAGGTATATTTGAACAAATTGTTTTATAGATTTAGGAATTTTTCATTCACTTTCATTTAATGCTTCATTTAAAGACATTTTTTATAAATTTATCCAATATTTAATGTTTTATTTAAAGCTTTATCAATTTTTAATTTATAATCATTTTCAATTAAACCTATTTTATTTAATAATCTCTTTTTTGATATAGTCATAACCTTTTCACATTTAACATAAGAAATTTCTTTTAAACCATTATTTAAAGATGGGGTTATTTCTATATGAAAAGAAACAGGTTTTCCTTTTGTACTAACAGCAAGAACAATAGTATTAGGATATTTATCATTATGATTAGCAATATCATTTTGAATAATTAAAGCGGGTCTTATACCTGATTGTTCAGAACCTCTACTAGGATTCCAATCAATATACCATAATTCAAAATAACTAGGGTTTTTCATTTAAAATAACCTCTTTTTGAGCATTTATTGAATATTCAACATCACTACAATCATCTTCACCAACAATAGAAAATTCATCAAATAATTCCTTTTTTTCTTTTTCTTTTAATTTTTCTATTATCAAATTTTGAACAAAGCTATTGAAAGAGTGTTTTTCTTTAGATGCTATACTTTTAGTTTTTTCAAATAAACTTTGCTCAATTCTTAAAGTTACAGATTTTAACAAAATATTAATACCTCAAAAATAGTATTCAAAATATGATACCATAATTATACACCAAAAATTGATTACATAAAAGATTCAGAAATTATAATTTTGGGTTTTATATGTTTATTTTTAACATCTTTTTTAATAGTTTTTATTCTAGGATTTATTTTTTTATTATTATGAAGTATAATTTTCACAATTTTAAAATATTTTGACTTGGAGTCTTTTATCATGAAAAAAAATATTTTGCTACTTTTTTCACTAAGTTTTTTTCTATCAGGGTGTTTTAATCATAAAGTTGGTGCAGCTGATAATCTAAAAATAGAAAGAACTCCAGAACGTATAAAAAGAGGTGAGTATTTGGCTAAAAATATTTCATCTTGTATTGATTGTCATTCTTCTCATGATAAAAATAAATTT
>JBBTGK010000010.1:0-10026 GCA_038060635.1 Cyanobacteriota bacterium
TAACAAAAGAATTAGAAAACTTACACCTCAATAAATTTATTTTTACAAAATTTTTTATTTAGCATAATCATTAAAGATATCTTCATTAATGATAATAAATCTTTTCTCATGTCAATAGAAAGTATGCCTATCTACTTAAATCATTCTAACTTATATAAAAAATAAATTTTTTTTTAATTAAATTATCTAATTCAAAAAAATGAATTACAATTTAATGATAAGGTAATTTTTTTTAATGACAGAAAATATAAAAATAACTAATAACCAAAATTGGTTATCAATAGTTGAAAAATATAAAACAATTAATTCATCAAGAGCTTTTTTTGATGTATCTATCTCAGTAATAGGATATTATTTCTTTTTTTACCTAGCTAATAAGAGTTTTAATGATTCTAATTATTTTTTTTATCCGTTATTTTGTATTTTAAGTACTGCTTTTATGATAAAAATGTTTAGTATTTTTCACGATTTAACACATAGCACTTTTTTTAAAACTAAAATAATAAGAGATATAGTTGGTTTTTGTTTTGGAGTTCTTACTTTAACTCCATATAAACATTGGAGAAAAGTTCATCTTATACATCACTCAGCCTCAAGTAATTTAGATAAACTAAAAGAAGTTGGTGATTTTCCTGTTTATTCTTTAGAAGAATATAAAAACTTAAGTAAAAAAGAAAAGAATATCTATAAATTTATGAGATCTCCTTTTTGTGTTTTAATTGTAGTACCTTTTATTTTCTTTTTTATTTTACAAAGATTTGTCATTAATAAACCTATTTTTAATATGAATAAAGACGAACGAATAAGTGTTTATCTTACAAATATTACGGCTCTATTATATTTTGGATTAATTTATTCTTTAATTGGAGGAAAAAACTTTTTATTCGTTCAATTACCTATAATTCATTTTTCTTTTATAATAGGAACTTGGCTTTTTTATGTACAACATCAATTTGAAGATACTTATTGGGAAACAAAAGAAAACTATGATTATTTTTTAGCTGCGATGAAAGGTAGTTGTTTTATAAACCCTCATCCTATTTTTCAATGGTTTTTAAGTAATAGTGGTTATCATCATATTCATCATCTTGCACCCCAAATACCAAATTATAATTTAAAAAAATGCTATGATGAAAATGAGCTTTTTCAAGATGTTTCAGAAATAACTCTTAAAGACACTTTTAGGATATTTAAATATAATGTTTGGGATAAAAAAAAGAGCAAATTAATTTCTTTTAAAGAAGCCGAATTACCTTAACTTTATATTTTATGTAATTTTATTTTATTAATAATACCTTGAAGCTTTGCTTTGATGTTAATACAAAGGGCCCCAGTACTCAATGTCATTAAGTTAAGGAATTAAATTGTTGTAATATGTTCAATCCTAACGTAGATGCGTATTGCATACGCATAAAATAAATGGTAAATACAATAAAATGTATAACGTAATTATAATATTGGCAAAATTTTTACTGATAAAAAATAATTTTATCTTATTGTAAATAAAAGTGCGGTAATTACTCAACCTACTTTAAAAAAATAAATTTGATGCTAGTATTGAAAAAGTAAGATAAATTTGAGAAAATATTATTATGAAGAAATCAGATTTAATAATATTATCAAGTGAAGAGCAAGTAGAGCTACTTTTATGGCAATTTGATGAAATAGAACGCTTAAAGAAAAAAGTGTTAGAGTTAGAAAAATTAAAGAAAGTAAAAAAGACATCAAAGAATTCAAGTATTCCCCCCTCAAAAGAATTTAAGGTAGAGAAAAAAGCTACAGAAAAAGAGAAAGAAAAACATCATAAAGAAGGAGGAAGAGAGCTAAGTTCAAAACCCGATAAAACATACGATTTCAAAGGAATAAAATGTTTAGAATGTAATAGTGAAGAAATTAATTCAAAATTATTAAGCAGTTATGATAAGATTTTTTTACCAGAAATAAAAGCAGAAACAGTTCGAGTAAATGTATATGAATGTGTCTGTTTAAAATGTAAAAAAGAAGTAAAAATAGATGTACCAGAGCATTTGAAAAGTAGAGAATTATTATCAGAGAACTTAAAAGCTATAATAATGTATTTGCATTATGAAAACTATGTAAGTTATGAAAGAATAAAAAAATATTTTAAAGATATTTATGAAATAGAAATAAGCGAAGGTTTAATAGACAGTGTAATAAAATCTTCTTCATCAATATTAAAAGAAAAAGCAGATGAAATAAAAAAAGAAATAAAAAATAGTGCATTGGTTTGTAGTGATGAAACATCAGCTAGAGTAAAAGGTAAAACATGGTGGCAGTGGGTATTTCAGAATAGTAAATATACATATCATGTAATAGAAAAAACAAGAGGCTCAATAGTAAAAGAAAATATATTTGGAGATAATCATCCTTCAATATATGTATCAGATGCTTTTTCAGCTCAACTTGTTGGAATAAAAGAATGGCAAGTATGTTTAGCTCATCAAATAAGAGATTGTAATTATCTTATAGATTTGGATAAAAACGAATTTGCAATAAAAATGAAAGAACTTTTTCAAGAATCAATTAAAGAAAAAGATTCAAGTTTAATTTTGAAAAAACAAAAAAAAGTCGATTTTTTATTAAGATTAGAAGAAATATTAAAAATCCAAACAGCTTCAAATTCAGAAATTAAGCTAAGAAACAGGTTTTCTAAATTCAAAGATAATTTATTCAAGTTTTTAGATTATGATAATGTTCCACCAACAAATAATAGTTCAGAACAAGCATTAAGACCTAGTGTAATATTTAGAAAAGTTACTAATGGTTTTAGAAGTGAAATAGGAAAAGATATTTTTGCTAATTTTAGAACAGTTGTTGATACTGCTAAAAAGCAATGTGAACCTATTTTTAAAACCATTGTTGGACTTTTCTTATACAATAAAAAAGAAACTATTACAATATAGTTGAGCAATTACAAAGTGCGTATAGCAATACGCACCTACAACATTTATATAAATTGTTTCAACCTTAAATTAATGCCATTGCCCCAGTACTATGGGATTTATTTTCTTAATCAAAAACAATAAAAAAGATTTCTAAAAATAATATATAATAATTGAATAATCTTTCTTGGAGTGAATAGAAAAATAATGATAAAAACAGAAGTTATTACTTATTCTGATGAAAAAAATACTTTTGAAGGTGTTATTGCTTATGACACTACTTTTGATTATAAAAGACCTGTTGTTTTAGTAACCCACACATTTAACGGACAATCATCTTTTGAAGAAGAAAAAGCTATTGAATTAGCAAAAATGGGTTATTTAGGTTTTGCAATTGATCTTTATGGTAAAGGAATAAGAGCTAATTCTCCTGAAGAAGCACAATCATTAATGGATAAATTAAATAATAATAGAGCCTTATTATTAGAAAGAATTCAATTAGCTGTAAAAAAAGCAAAAGAACTTGAATTGGCAGATAATAAAAATATTTCAGCAATAGGATTTTGCTTTGGAGGAAAATGTGTTTTAGATCTTGCTAGATCTGGAGAAGATTTAAAAAGTGTTGTAACTTTTCATGGTATTTATGATAAACCTAATTTAAATCATAATAAAAAAATTAAAGCTTCTATTTTAGTTTTACACGGTTGGAATGATCCACTTGCTCAACCAAACAATGTTGTTGAACTAGGTAATGAATTAACAGAATTTGGAGCAGATTGGGAAATTAATGCTTATAGTGATACAGCACATGCTTTTACAAATCCTAATGCTAAATTTCCAGAAAAAGGAATGTGTTATAACCATAAAGTTAGTCTTAAAGCTTGGAATAGAATGAAACTTTTTTTAGAAGAAAATAGAATTTAGTTTAATAACTCTGAGTATTTTAATAAAATAAATTATTTTTTCTAAGTTATATTAAAAAGATAAAAAAATATCATTATGAATAGCTATAGGAAAAAAAGTATTTCCATCAAATTCACCAAAAATAGTTATTTCTTGATTTTTTGAATTTATGAGTAAATCCCAATTTCCTTTAAACTCTTTATTTATATCTATAAAATTATCTTGTCCATCAAAAATAATAAAATTATTTTCATCTTTTGCATTAAATTTTACATTAGTAATAAAAGAAGGTATTTTTTCTATAAAAGAATTTTTTGCTAAACTCTCAGAATATAATTCATACAAATCATTTATACTTTGAGTTTTTATATTTAATTTCAAATCTGAATCTAGCAAATTTTTGTTTTTAAATAAAGCTCTTAATTCTAAATTAGACGGATAATAAACTAATTCGCCATCGAAAAATCTTCCCGAAACTAAATCAAGATTAGTAAAAGGTTTTTTAGCAATAGAAAAATCTAGTACCATTGCTATTTTTTTAGATTCGACACCAAATAAAAAAGTTTTTTTAGTTTTTAAATTATCATCTTCTTCAAAAGTACTTCCTAAAACAAACCAAGTATCTTTTATTCCATTTAAAGATAAAACTTCTTCTTGAGTTTTAGTAATTCCTATTTGAGTTTTTATATCTTCTTGTATTTCTATAGGCAAAGTCTCAATTTTTCTAAAAGCTTTTATGAGTAAAAATATTTTAGCCAATTTTTTTAATAATAAATCATTATCTTTTCCTGTGGAAGAAATTGATGATAATTCTTTTAACCTTCTTGAAATTCCAGAAGCTTTATAATCCACCATTCTTGACGCAATATTATTAAAAAAAGAATACGATTCACTTCTTATAGAATCAAAACCTTTTCTTATAAAATCATTTAACCATATTTCTAAATCATTTAAACCTTGATTAATACTTTCAAATCTTTTTTCTTCAGTTTTAGCCTTTTTTATTGGATCTATTTCTTTAATTATTTCTTTTTTTTCTTCTTGTTTTTGTTTTTTACTATCTCTTGATTCTATCCATTCTTTTACCCAATTAGGGATTTCATTTCCAAAAGAATTTTTACTTGCTACAAATAAATACATTAATCCAAGCCCATGTTTACAAGGAAATTTTCTACTAGGACAACTACATTTAAAAACAAATTCTCTTGAATCTATTTGAGATTTATAAGGATTCGCCCCACTACCTTGACATTCACCCCACAAAGCAATATCAGAAAAACCAATATTTTTCCATTTTGAAATATTTGCCAAAGATTTACCTGCTTTTATAGAAGCAGGATCAGGAGCCAAACCATCAATTTGATTATTAGTAAATTCTATCAAAATTATGCCAATATGAATTTAAACTTTAGTAATACCTTGAATCTCTGATTTTGTATTAATACAAACAGGATTTTTAGTATTCTGGAATTTATTTTAGCAATAGAAAAATCTAAATAACAGATCTTTTTTAGCGTTTATTTTGTAAACTAATATTAATTTTTTATTTGTAATTTTAAACTTTTGGTAATTTTATCAGACAAATAATATAATTCATAATATGTTTAATGATTTGGTTAATAAAATGAGTTTAGAATTTCCAGATATTTTGAGAGAAGTCATAACAGAAAAAGATCTTCAAAATAGAATAAAAGAATTAGCGATAGAGATATCAAATGATTATAGAGATAAAAATCTTCTCTTGATCTGTGTTATGAATGGCTCTGTTTTTCTAACAGTTGACTTAGTTAAAAGTTTAACTGTCCCTGCTGAAATTGATTATATAACTGTTGGTAGTTACAATGGTGGAACAGAGTCTAGTGGTAAAGTAACCTTATTTAGAGATGTTCAAATTGATGTAACTGATTATGATGTTTTGATTGTAGAAGATATTTTAGATACAGGTAGAACCTTCTCTTTTTTAGTGGATCATTTCAAATCTAAAAATCCTAAAAGCTTAAAAACTTTTTCTTTATTAGACAAACCAGATAGAAGAATTGTTCCTGTAGAACTTAATTATAGAGGTTTTGTTATCCCAGATGTTTTTATAATAGGCTATGGAATGGATTTTCTTCAAAAATATAGACAAGTGCCTTTTATTGGTGAGTTAAGACCTGAAGCTTATTCTTAATAATGATAAAGGGAATAAATCATATTACTCTTTCTGTAAAAGATTTAGATATTTCCTTTAATTTTTATAAAGATATATTAAATTTCAAGCCTATTGCAAAATGGAAAAAAGGTGCTTATTTTGAAGCTGGAAATCTTTGGTTTTGTTTATATTTAGATGATAAAATAAGAAAAGAAGTTTTATCTGAATACAGTCATATAGCATTAGATGTTTCTGAAGAAAATTTCCCTATTTTATCTCAAAAAATAATAGATTATGGTTGTAAAATATTTAAAAATAATACAAGTGAAGGAAATTCTTTGTATTTTTTAGATCCTAATAATCATAAGCTAGAAATCCATACATCAAACCTTTACAGCAGAATAGAAAGATGTAAAGTTGAACCTTATGAAAACATGATTTTTTTTGATTAATTTGTAAAATAAATTACATACAGTATTTTTGTGTTTATTATATAATTTACATATTGTATATTCTTTTAGTTTATATTAAAATCTTATTAAGCATGTATTTTTTGATCTTTTGTTTAATAGTTTTTAAGTTTTATATAATTTTTTTTTGTAAAACATTCAATTATAAACGAAGAGAAAAGAAATATTTTAAAAACTATTTCATATAGATTTTAAAAATGGTACAATAAAAACTGGTTAGCAACCATAGTTTAATTACTAAAATAGCTTAAAAATATTTTGCACTGTTTATATATAGACTATCGAAATATTTTAAATACAAAGATTCTGTACGAGCTTAGTAAAATTAGGAGAAGTTTGTGGCAAAATTAGATTCGTTGCATCCTCTTAGGTTTGTAAAAACCAAAGAATTGTCAGGTGATGATTTAAGAGCATTATATTATGTTCATGATAGAGTTGCTCAATTACTAACTGAAACACTTGCTGCAGAACCTACTACTTCTGCACTTTGGCAGGTAATAGGTGTAGAGCAAAATAGCTTTAAAGACATAATCGACAGGTATCCAAGAGATACTGTTTGGTCTCTTTTAGGCTTTGGTGATTCTTTAGTTGGTGGAGTATCTTTAATAATAGACAAAGATACTGCTATTTCTTTGGTAAGACAAATAGGCTCAGAAGCAGAAGACGAAGATGATGAAGATAGTGAAGAACACGGTATAACAGAACAAGACTTACAAATGATAGATTCTAAGATACAACAATTTTCTGAAGCTTTTTCTACTATATGGGGAGAATATCATCCTATAGGTATTCAGTTAGCTACATTTCCTAATACACCTTCTTTAGACGAATTTAGAGGCCTTTTAACAGGAATTGCTCCAGATACACTTGTAGCAATGATAACTTTCAGAATAACAATGGTAGCAAGAGAAGTTCAAAAAGTTTCTATGATTTTCCCTCAACAATATTTAGAGCCTTTAAAAGGTGTTCTAAGAACAATAATAGAATCAGTAAGACAAGAAGCTGATTTTGAACAAATACAAGAAAGAATTAATTTAGTTGACGACATAACAATTCCAGTTACTGTTGATTTAGGTTCTACTACTATGACATTTAGTGAACTTCAAGGTATTGAAATAGGCGATTTTATAAAGCTTGATCAAACAATTGAAGACCCTTTATTTATAAAAGTAGGTCATAATAACACAATAATAAAAGGAAGACCCGGAACCACGCCTGATCAGCAATATGTTGCTGTTCAAGTAACCGAAATTTAGTAAGCAGGAGTTAATCAGGTGATACAAAGTAACGATTTTAGATACGAATTAAATAAGCCTCTTATGATGGCTGCTGGCGATGATGACGATGATGATATATTTGATGAAGGCGATGATAAACCATCATCAGTATCTTCTGCAAAAGATGATGAGCCTCAAAATACTTCAAATGATAGAAATTCATCAGGTATAAAAAGAAGTTCTAATGGATTTGGTTTATTAACTCTTTTTAGTTTAGTTCCACCATCATTAATGATTCTCTATATGATAAGTGGTTTAGGTTTAAGTACCTCTGCTATGATTTTCATGGTTGCTTCTATGGTAGGGTTTGTTCTTTCTATTTGGACTTTTTCTTATTACAGAAAAGGAGATTCTTCATTCAATAAATTTGATGTTCATGCCTTTTTTAAATGGCCAGAAATAATAACTATCTCTGTTTTACTGTTTTTTGTTTCTTTCTATAACATAGCAAATTTAAGTTCTGGAAATGCTTTTAGATTATCTTCAGAATCTACTGTTAATGCAAAAGCAAAAGCTCCAGCTCCAATATATGCTCCTGAACCGCCACAAGTAAACCATTTTGAAGAAAATGAAGTTCTTTATGATAGTTCTGAACACACTCCTATTTCGGGTGAAGCTAAGCCTAAAAAGACTTATGCCCCTGTAAAAACATATCAAGCTCCTAAAGCTGCAACACCTGTTGCTTCTAAACCAGTTAAAGCTGAAGTTACTAAGCCAGTGGAAAAAACTCAGAAATCAGATACAACAACTTCTACAGAAAATAAAACTCCTGTTAAAGGAATTGTAAATGAAACTAAAAATAATAATCCTGTTACAACAAAAGCTCATGAAGACGAAGAAGGAACTTCAACATCTAAAGGTGTTAAAGTTGATACATCTATAAATGATGCTGCTAGTATTGCAGAAATATCTGGAAAAAGTTATTCAAGTCTTGTAAATAAAATAAGTTCTAAAGCATCTCTTCCAATGGAAATTGAAACAACTGGTATGGTTTCTTCTTTATTTATTGGTGGAATTCTTTGCGGTGCATTAGGTTATGCCTTTGCTCTTGCTCTTGCAGGTGGTATTTTAGGTTTATTCAGAAGATTTAATCATCCTTTCGCTGCTAAAACAAAAGAAATATTGAACGAAGAAACTGGCGAAATAACTTTAGAAACAGAAGCTCAATCAGGTGGAGCTAAAGCTATAGATGCTGTATTCAGATTTTTTATAGGTTTTAATCTTGGTGGTGCCGTAGGTTTCTTATTAGGTTTGGTTATAACAATTCCTTTATATCTTTTATTCTGGGATAAAGCTCAAAGTGAACCACTCGTAGCTAGCTTTTTAACTGCAATGGGTGTAGTTAAAAATCCAGATTTAGCTTATGGTGCTGGTATGGCTTTAGCTGGTTTAGTTGTTCCTTTAGTTATGATGATTGTTGGAAAATCTAGTCCTGTTGGAAAATCAATTACTGAAGAAGAAGTAAGACAAGTTTATTCTATTCCTGTTACTGTAAACAAAGTATCTACTGATGTTGCTACAATCCCAGAACCTGCTATTGTTAGTTTTAATTTAGACTCTTCTGGAAATGATGGTTTAGATGGATCTGATTTTGATGATGATGAACAAGAAAGTATTGCAAATGAATTAGCTGAAGAATTCGGAATGGATCTTGAAAAAACATTAGGTATAAAATCTAAAGCTCATTCTGGAAACGGAAATGGTAATGGAAACGGAAAGCATTCTGTAACCGAATATGAAAAACAAAGAATAAATGAAATCCTTGAAAATTCTCTTGGTGAATTAGGAAATGTTTCAGTTCAAGTAAGTGCAGAATTAGGAAAAGCAACTATAATGTTGTCAGATTGGCTTAATCTTTCAGAAGGTATGCTAATTGAACTCGATAAGCCTGCAAGCCAAGAAATTGACATACTCATAAATGATGTATGTAAAGGAAAAGGTAAAATAGCTATACTTGATAATCATTTATCAGTAAAAGTATCTAAAGCAAACTTTTCGCAAAGTGTTAACTAAAAATATATTGATGTTTAATGGAGAAGGTTAGAATAGTGTCAGAGAAAAAAATGGAAAAAAAAACTAAGAGAATGACGGTTAGTCCTGTCAAGTTTGCTCCTCTTTTATCTGAGTTACCTACCTCAGCTGTTACAGGGGTTCTTGGAAATTTAGAACTTGTAAAAGATGTAAAGATGAATGTAACTGTAGAACTTGGAAGAACAAACCTTCCTTTAAAAGAAGTTCTTCAATTAGGTGAAGCTTCAATAATAAAACTTGATAGATTAGCTGGTGAATCAATTGATTTGTTAGTTAATGGAAGACTAATCGCAAAAGGTGAAGTTGTTGTT
>JBBTGK010000011.1:0-5482 GCA_038060635.1 Cyanobacteriota bacterium
CTTTCGGCCGCATATCCTGCTATTACTATTTTAATGGCAAAGTTTTTTTTATCAGAACAATTAATGAATGTTCAATATGTAGGTGTATTTTTTGTTATAGCTTGTTGTTTATGGCTTTCTTATTCACCTTCAAACCCAAATGAAACAGAAGATGAAAAAAAAATAACAAGTAATAAATGGATTCCATTTGCTTTTTTTGCTTTATTAATGTGGAGTTCTGCTCAAACACTTATGAAATATGCTTATTCATTACCAAATAGCAATGAAGTTAATATGCTTGTTTTTAATACGATTGGTGGTGCGTTAACTTTAGGTATTTATGGTGTTTTATATGGAATAAAAGGTCAAAAAAATTCTTTTTCAGAATTTGGAAAATCTTTTTTACCAATGGGAATGATGGCAGCAGGAGATATTGGTTTTATTATTGCCTCAAGTAAAGGTCCCATATCAGTTATATCACCTTTAACAGGGGCTTATCCTTTAGTTACCTTACTTTTTGCAGCTGTTATTTTAAAAGAAAAAATAATAAAATTTCATTGGCTTTGTATTTTTATTCTACTTTTTGGAATTTTTCTAAGCTCTGCTGAAAAAGATATAATTGTTACTTATTTACCTTTCTTGGCTTTTTTAACATAAAAAAGCACTGTAAAATATTATAATTTTTTATGAAATAAATTATTAATCATTTTTGAAATTTGAAAAAAAATATTATTGAAATTATTTATTAAAAGGGTTTTTTAAATTATTTTTTATGATTGTAATATTTTTAATATTTATATGGTTATTTATTTTTTATAAAAATTAAATTTTATGATAGACTTTACTTAAATTAAAAAAAAAAATTTTACTAAGATAAATTAGAGTTATGTTAATAAATAAAAACTTCATTGAGAGTATTATTGATCACTTACCTGTTGGTTTTTTTTATACTGATATTATAGGTAATTGTTTATATGTTAATAAAAAATGGTGCTCTATTTCTGAAATATCAAAACAAGATTCATTAGGTTTTGGTTGGTTACAAATAGTTCATTCTGAGGATATAAACTATTTAAATAATAGTTGTAATACAATGATGGAAGAAAAATCACAAGAAAATATAATTTATAGAATCATAACTCCTAGTGATAAAATAAAAACACTTAATGTTCAGGCTAAATATATTTTTGACGAAGAAAGTAATTCAGAGTTTTTTATTGGTTTTGTTAATGATATAACCCAAAATGTTAAAATTGAAAGAACAATAAAAGAAAATTCTGATAGATTTGAATTAGTTGCAAGAGTTGGTAATAATGGTATTTGGGATTGGGATTTAGAAAATAATAGTATATTTTTATCAAAAAGATTCAAAGAAATACTTGGATACGAAGAATATGAAATTGATAATAACTTTGATGTTTGGGAAAAATTAGTTCATCCAGAAGATCAAAAAAATAAATTAGATTCATTAGAAAAATTTAAGCTTGGTGAAATTTTAGATTATAATCAAGACCAAAGATATTTACATAAAAACGGAGACATAATTTATCTTAATTGCAAAGCAATAAGTATAAAAGATAAAAATAATAAAATAATAAGATTAATAGGTGTTTGTAGTGATATAACAGAAGAAATTAATTTTCAAAAAACTATAATAAAAGCAAAACATGATGCTGAAATTGCTTCAAAAGCTAAATCTGATTTTTTATCAGTAATGAGCCATGAAATAAGAACACCTCTTAATGCTATAGTTGGAATGGTTAATTTAATGATTCAAGAAGAGCATTCTGAATTACAAAATGATAATTTAAATACTTTAAAATTTTCTTCTGAAAATCTACTTTCTATTTTGAACGATATTCTTGATTTTACAAAAATAGAAGAAGGACAAATAAATTTTGAATATGTCGAATTTGATATTGTAAAATTAGCTGAAAATATAAAAAAATCACATATTATTTTAGCTGAAGAAAATAATAATAATATTAATTTAAACATAGATTCTAATATAGATTCATTAGTTATTGGAGATCCATCAAGATTAAGCCAAATTATAAATAATTTAGTATCAAATGCTTCAAAATTTACCAAAAATGGATTTATAAATATAAATATTTCAATAGAAAATACAAAGGAAAATTTTTTGGATCTTCTATTTGTTATTTCTGATACAGGTATTGGTATAGAAAAAGACAAAATAGATTTTATTTTTGAAAAATTTACTCAAGCTAATTCAGATAATACAAGAAAATATGGGGGTACAGGATTAGGTCTTTCTATTGTAAAAAAACTTTTAGAATTACAACATAGCAAAATTAATGTACAAAGTGAATTTGGTAAAGGAACAAAATTTCATTTTACACTAAGATTTAAAATAAGTAATAAAAAAATAAAAGACAAAAATACAGGCAAATTACCTCAACTTAATGAAAATGAAAAAAAATTAGATATTTTACTTGTAGAAGATAATAAAATAAATATAATAGTTGCTAAAAAGTTTTTACAAAAATGGGGATTTATTGTTGATGTTGCAGAAAATGGTCTTATTTCTTTGGAAAAATTAACTCAGAAAAAATTTGATTTAATCTTAATGGATTTACAAATGCCTGAAATGGATGGTTATACTGCTACGGAGATAATAAGAAGAGATGATAAAAAGATTCCAATATTAGCACTTACTGCTTCATCAACATTAGAGGATATGGAAAGAGCAAAAAAAACAGGTTTTAATGATTTTATTGTTAAGCCTTTTAATCCAGATGATTTATATAATAAAATTATTGATTATACAGAAAATAATAATAATTAAAGAATATTTAGTCTGTTATTAAAATAACCGAATCCATCAGGTTCTTTGTTTTCATTTTCTTTATCAATTAACCATTTTTTTCCATCAATGACAAATTTATATCTATAACTTCCACCAGAACTTATTTTCTTTTCAAGTTTCCAAAGACTTCTGTTTTCTTTTGTTAATAAATCTCTAGTTGTATTCCAACCGTTAAAATCACCTGCAACTGAAACACTTTTTGCTTGAGAATCAACATAATAAAAAGTAACGCTTTCTCCTTTTACATAAGGAGACATTGGTCTATTGTAACCAATTCTATGAATATCATTTAAAGATTCTTTTACAGCTTTTCTAGCATGAATTAAACCATATCCTTGTCTTTCTTTTGGAACATTAAAAAGCTTATCAGTTGTTTGAGTAAGAAGTTGTTTTATTCTTCTTGGATTTAAATTGGGGTTTGCTTCTAACATTTGGGCAATTACAGAAGCAACAATAGGTGCTGAAAAAGAAGTTCCATCAACGTGTTGATAATATTTACCAACTATTTTATGTGATTTTACTTTATTTTTTAGTATTTGTTTTGCCTCATCTATATTTTTAGATAAAATAGCTTCTTTAAAATTTAATTTTTCTATATTCTGTTTCAATTTTTCAAAAAAAACTTTTTCATCAACTTCTTCAATTAATTCTGATAAAAGAACAGCTTGTTCAAAAAAAGGTGTATCTGGTAGTATTGGGGCTGCAACCCAAATACCTGGAGCAATTATTTCTGGTTTCATCAAACCATCTAATGTTTTTCCATAACTAGAACGATACATTGTATAACTATTAACGTCTAAATCGTTTTTATCATCTAAACCACCTACTGTTATTACAGATGGTGCACTAGCAGGAGGAGCAATAATATTATGAGAATCGCCATCGTTTCCAACTGCTACCAAAACGGTAATACCTGCCTGTACAGCTCCTTCAGCAGCTTGATCTAGTGCATTTTCAAGGTATGAACTAGCTTGATCATCTCCTAAAGAAATATTTAGAATTTTAATATTATATTCTTCTTTATTTCTTACACACCATTCAATTCCTTTTATTATATCTTCTGTATCTATACTACCATTTGGACCTGTTACTTTAAGTAAAACTAAGTTAGCATCAGAAGCAATTCCACGATATAAACCGCCAGAAAGATAACCATTTCCAGCAGAACTTAATGATGTTTGCATTCCATGCCAACTTTCAGCCTTACTTATAGCAAAATCATTTTTTTCTGGTTCAGGAATATTGACATATTTTAAAACTCTATTTATTGGTTTTGTTATATCTGGATGAGGATAAAAACCAGAATCTATAAAAGCTATGGTTACACCTTTACCTGTGTATTTTAGATCTGTACTTAATCGTAAAGGAGTAGGGATTACTTCATAATCTGATTCTGTATAAATTGTAAAACAACTACTTAATTTATCTAATACATCTTGATTTGGATATTTTTTGATTAAATTACATACCTTTTCAGGATTAATTGAATGTTCTTTATATTCTAATAATTTACCTTCGCTTTTATTCTGAAATTTATTTAATTCTTCAATCCAAAAAGAGCATTCTTCATCAAATAAAATAGTGTTTTCATCATCAGTTTTTTTTATTCTTACCTTTTTTCCTTTTTCAAAAATAAGATCTTCCTTTTTTATCTTAAGAATCTCATTAAGAGTAAGTTTTGTTCCATAATATAAAATTACAGTGCTTAAATCAACAAGACTATATACTAAATTATGTTTTTTTATAAAAGAAAAAATATTTTTTCTTATATTCTCTCCTTCTTCATCTATTTTCGTGTATTGATATTTTTTTAAGATTTTTACATAAATCTCTAAATAAGATTTAAAAAGTAACGATAATTCAATTTCTATATTTTTTTCCATTATTTTATTGTTTTATTCTGAATTAATACTCGATAGTAATCTACAGCTTTTCTATCAATTTCGTCATTATCATTCCATCTTGGAATACTTTTTTTTATTACATTAAGAATTTGATTTTCAACTCTCTTATGATAAGGAATTATTCTATCATCAACTTCTTTGTTACAAATTGGGCAAATATATTTTTCCATTTTTAATGAATTGTATTTAATTTATTTTCTATAAAAATATTTTCTGATATGGTATATAAAAACTGTTTCTCAATAAAAAATACAGGTAATCTTCCCAAACTAGAGACATGTTCAATTAGTTTGAGTATTTCATCTGATGATTTACTATTTTCTAGTTCATTATTTATCTCTTCTTCTATTAAACTAACCAATTTATCAGCTTTATCTGTAATTACAGAAAGGTTGTAAAAAGAATTTTTTTTATTTTCTTCATTCATAAATTAAACTTTCTAAAATAAAAGTACAAATTAATAGTACTATAAATTATTTAAAAAAGTTTTTTTTTACAAAAAAATTTATTTTTCTGATAAAATGATATTGTGTTTTTATATATTTAGGTGTTTTAGTTTATGTTAAAAAAATTACTTTCTGGTATATTTCTTTCTTCAATTATAACTTTTTCTGCAAGTGCAAAAAGTTACTATATGAAATTTAATGATAAAGATAGTAAAATGACTTTTTTAGTTAGTACAACTTTGCATGATTTTACAGCAGATGTAAAAAAATTTAAAGGAAATATTACTATAAATGCAGATGACTCAAATGATGTTCAAAAAGCG
>JBBTGK010000012.1:0-14235 GCA_038060635.1 Cyanobacteriota bacterium
ATTTAAAATTTGATTTTTTAATAATTAAGTATGTAATTTTTTTCTAAAAAAATCTTTCATAAGTTTAGAAGATTCTTCTTCCATAACACCTGAAACTATTTGAAGATTTTTTGAATCTGGAAAAAGCTTTTCTAATGAAACTACAGTTCCAAAAGAACCATAAGCATTATTTTTTGCCCCATAAAAGACGTTAGAAATTCTGCTTTGAATTATTGCTCCTGCACACATTGGACATGGTTCTAATGTAACATATAAAGAACAATCATTTAATCGCCACGTTTTTAAATAAATTTGAGCTTCTTGAATTGCAATAATTTCTGCATGAGCTAAAGTATCTTTTTTTTCAAATTTTTGATTATATGCAGAGGCAATTATAGTATCTTTATAGACAATAATAGCACCAACAGGAACTTCATTTTTTTCATAAGCTTTTTTAGCTTCCTCAAAAGCTAAAGACATATAATCTAAATTAGTTTCTTCCATTTATTTTATATGAAGGGTATTTAAATGTAGTTCTGTCGTTGTATTTAGTTCAATAGTTTGTACTTTTTTTCTTTTAAAAAATTGAATAATATCTTCTTCTTTTTGTTGTAATTTTTCATTTATAGAAATATCATTTGTATCTAGTAAAATTATTTCACCAGTTTCAGGATCACAAAACTCTACAAAACCTATTTTGGGTAAAAAAAACTCTTTTTCATCTTTTATTATTATGGAGGTAAATTTATGTTTTATTAGAGTTTTATTAATCTCTTTTTCAAAAAGTAAATCGCTTTCAAAATTATTAGATAAAAAATCTGAAATCATTATTATAATACTTTTTCTAATTTTTAAAGAATTTAGTAAATGTAAAGGTTTTTGAAAATCAGTAAACCCTGATTTGACTTCATTTTCAGTAGAAAAGATTTTTTTTATTATTCTTAAAATATGATTTTTATTTCTTCCAAATGGTATAAAAGCACTAATTTCTTTTCCAAACAAAATTAAACTAAGTCTAATATGATTTTTCATACAGCCAAAAGCTATTGCAGTTGAAATTTCTTGAATAATATCAGTTTTTAGATTATTACTTGAACCAAAAAAAACAGAACTACTTATATCTATAATTAAAACAAGATTTAGCTCTTTTTCTTCAGTAAATTTTTTTATATGAAGACTGCCTTTTTTTGCTGTTATTTTCCAATCAATATATTTAGGATCATCTTCAAAAGAATATTCTTTAAATTCTTCAAAATCTAAACCTGTTAATTTAAATGGACTACGATAATTTCCAGAAAAAAGTTGTTCTGAAAGTAATTTGGTTTTTATTTCTACTATTTTAATTTTATGCCAAATAGAATCTTCGTTTTCCATAAAAATTTAAAAAATAAATTGTAAATTCACAGAGGCAATACCATAATTAACCATATATTTATTTTTACTTTCATTTAAATCTTCCCATGTATGAGAATATTCTTGTTTTGAAATAATATTTGGGCCAATATTCTGAGAAAAATTAGCTACAAATCTTTTTATATTATAATTTACATTTTTTTCTTTATTTAATAAAACATTTGAATCATAAAAATTTTCAAATCTTAAAGAACCTGAAACTATTTTTTCTGCTTTTCCAACAAGTTCAACATACCAACCATTTTTATCAACCACAGTTTTATCATTCCAATTATCTTGATAAAAAGTATAATCACCTAATAAATAAAAATTTGGTGTTCCAATTTTACTATGAAGTCCTGTTTTTGCGGTTTCAATATCTAATCTTTCAGGTGATTTATCAAATATATTTTTAAAACCTGTATGTTTTCCCCTTAAATGACTAATACCTAACTCAAAATTATTAATAATAATATCTAGCCTTCCAAATAAATCTTTTTCATTATTATCATCAAAAATATTTGGTCCTGCACCATTATAAACACCAGAATAAAATCTAAAAAATTGATAATTACCTGTTAGCATAAAACCTAAATCTCTTGCATTCGTTAAAGTACTATTTTGATAAGGTAATTCAGTTTCTTTTTTTAAATTAAAATTTATAAGATCTGTCATTGGTGTTAAAGATGGATGAAAAGAAACTGGCTTATTTAAAGTCGTATTTGAATCATAATTAAAAGGAATTGATTGTTGACCTATTACTAACTTACCTTTTGTTGTGGGATCTTTTACTTCAAAATTTACATCTTTAATAATAAAAAATCGTTGCCATAAAGTTTTTATATTATTTTTTCTATCGTTCAAAAATTTATTATATTCTTTAAAAGAATCAATTGTAATAAGTGGTTCTGCATTAAATCCATTAGAAACAATGGAAAGAGATACATTTGTACTTAATATACTCAAAAATTCATTTCTTAATGTAACATCAAAGTCATTTATGTATAGTGTATTTCTAAATCTATCATCTAACAATAAATTATTATTTTTATCTAATGAAACTAAACCTTTATCTATTTTTGAAAAACCAAAATTATAGTCATAACCGAAAGAAAAATTAGTTTTTACCTTATTAATCATATCATTTTTCATAAAATCATTAGTATCATTAAATGTATTATCTTCTGCTAATACAGGTAATATATATATGAAGTTTATTACAAGTAAACTAACAAAAATATTTAGTATATTTTTTTCTTTTTTTTTATTTCCCATTACAACTCTTTTTTCATTACTATATCTATTTGATCATTTTTTCCTAATTTAAAAATATGCTGACCAAATGTATCAAATCCATATTTTTTGTAAAAACTAATTGCTCTTACATTTCTATCAGAAACACCTAACCAAACATATTTAAAATTTTTTTCTTTTATCGCTCTAATTGATTCATATAAAAGTTTTCTAGCAATATTCTTTCCTTGAAAATCATTAAGTATGTAGATTCTTTGTAATTCAGAACAAGACTCTAACTCTATTTCATGAGGTTTTTTTTCAAAATTTATTTTAGAATATCCAACAGGTTTATCTAAAAAATAAACTATAAAAAAAACTGATTTTTTATCATTTAATTCAGATTCTATTTTTTCTAAAGAAAATGATGATGACAAATAATTTTCCATATCTTCTTCAGATTCTTCATGATAAAAAGTTTGATAAAATGTTATTTTACCTAGTTCACATATTGTTTCAGCATCGCATAATTCTGCTTTTTTTATAAAAAGGTTATCTTCTTGCATATACCCCCTAATAGTTAGAAGTAAAAAGTAAGAAGTAATGAGTGATGAGAAAAAACTATAGAGTCTTATCTAGTTACTTTTCACTTTTCACTTTTCACTTATTAATGTTATAAAACATTCTCTACCAATTTGCTAAAAGATACAGGATCTAGACTAGCTCCGCCAACAAGACCTCCATCTATATTTCCAGCAGAAACTAATTCTTTTATATTTTCTGGTTTTGCACTTCCACCATATAAAATTCTTACTCTTTCAGCTGTTTCAGAACCATAATTTTTTACAAGAATTTTTCTTATCATTGAACAAACTCTTTCAGCTTCTTTTGTATCGCAAGTTTTACCTGTTCCTATTGCCCAAACAGGCTCATAAGCCAAAACTAATTTTTCTGCATTTCCTTGGTTTATTTTTACACCATTTAATGCTAGTTCTACTTGAGAAGAAACTATATTATCAGTTTGATTTGTTTCTCTTTCTGCAAGTGTTTCTCCAACACAAACAATAGGAAATAAATCGATTTCAAGTGCTTTTTTGGTTTTTAAATTTACACTTATATCATTTTCTCCAAAAAACTGTCTTCTTTCCGAGTGACCAATTATTACATATTTACAACCTAATGCTTTTAACATTGTTCCTGAAACTTCACCAGTAAAAGCCCCATTATTTTCCCAATACATATTTTGAGCACCAATAGATACAGTTGAATTTTCTGAAATTTTACATAAACTATCTAAACATAAAAATGTTGAACATAAAATCATTTCAACTTTTTTTTCACTTTTTATTTTGTCAGAAAGAGATTCAAAAAAAGAACAAGCCTCATTAGGGCTTTTATTCATTTTCCAATTTCCTGCAATTATTATTTTTCTCATTTATTTTCTCCAGATTTTACTTCAGAGCTATCAACTGTTTTTAGTATTAATCTAACTTGAGTTAAAACATTAAAAACTAACTCATTGCTAGCACAACCAAGTAAAGCTCCTATCATATTATCTTTCTTTAATCCTAATTTTTTTGCGATATTATCACCATATTCTCCAAAATTAATTGCAGCTTTTGGGTTAGCTTTGTAAATATCTTTCATTTTTGTTGCCATATCATAAAGTTCTTCATGTTTTGCAACTAATTGTATTTCTTTTTTAAAATCTTCATAACTAATATTAAGTTTTCTTGAATGAATTTCAAGCAAAGTATAATTATGATAAAAACATGTATCAAGCATTTCCATATTCTAGCACTCCATAAAACTAAAGTTATTAAATTATACTTGAACAAAATTACATTGCAAATACAAAAGGAACTAAAGTTGTTACTACTCAGTACTAAAAAAAATGGATATAAAAAAGAGTTTTTATTAAAACACATCTACGAAAAATTATTTTTTATTAAAATTGTTCTTAAAAACTACATTTTTTTTGTTTTATAAATAGTGCTTCCAAAAATTAACTTATTGCATCAGAAATAGTTTTACAATTTTTACTATCAGCTAAATAATTACTATGATATTTATTTATTACATCAACAATTGATACTTTTGAAGTATCTGCACATGCTGTTTTACCATTTTGTTCTTGAATAAAAGAATTTGATTTTATAGAAATATATTCTGAAAGTATTGGCATTGCTCCTTCTGTTAAACCACAAACAGCTACACTTATTTTACCTAAAGTTCTTTGATCTGATTTTTGTAAATATTCTGACCAAAGTTTATCTTCATTTTGTTTTGTTCTTTTTTCAAACACTTCCCCTAATGAATCTTCAGTTCTTTTTATTCCTGTTTTACTTGCCAATTTTGGAACTAAATCTTTTTCATTTTTAATTTCTACAAATTTTACATTAGGTGAATAATCTTCTTTACATGAAGCTCCACCCATTGTAACTACAGTTACTTTTTTCATAAAGTTTTTTACTTCTTCTTTGCTACAACCTTCTCTAAAAAAACGAGTTTCAATTTTTGTTAAAGCTTGTGCTGTTATAGCTGCACCTTGACTATGAGCAACAACTTTTAATTCTTTACCAGATTTTAAAGTATCATAAAAACATTCTGATGTTTTATCAACTATTTTCTGAGGAGCATGAATATTCATAACTTGAAGAGATGCTTCTACAACATCATTAATAAAACCTTCTGAGGGATTATAAATAAGATTAACAGGTTTATTTACTAAATCTGCAACAGTTGTTGCTGCTTTTTCAGCTGATTTTTTACCAGTTAAAATTCCATTTACATAATAAACATCTTGAGGAGAATTATTTTTTTGAGTTAAATCAGCTTTTTTTGTAGGATATATCGTCTCTTTGCTAATATCTTTATCTAAAATATTAATACTTGTTTTGTTAGAACTATTTGCTGTTTTTGCTTCAATTTTACCAAGATCTTTTATATTTAAAGTATTATCTTCTTTTGTTTTTAATGAATAAGAAGGAAGTTTCTTTTGTAAACTATTATCATTGAAAATTACTTGATTATTAGTAGGTTGTATTGTTGATAAATTTAAAGACATAAAAACTCCTTTATAATAGTCATATTTCAATATCGTTTAGATTTAGAAATTCTTTCTTAATGTTATAATTTTTTTACATAAGAAAATATTTATTCAATATGATTTTTATTTACCAATTTTTTTTATAATCAAGATATAATTTTTATTAGAATAATAAAATGAAAAAAAATAAAATGAAAAATAAATCTATTAACTTAAATTCTGGTAATTCAGAAAACTTTATTGCCTCTGAAAATAATTTTAAAAACGATATTAAAAATAGAAAAGATCTCTTAAAAATTTTATTATCTTCAAGCTTAAGTTTACTAATTTTTAGTTGTTCAGGCACTAATTCTAATCCTCCTAAAAATACACCTACTTCAGGTCTTTCTTCTGATATTTTAGAACAACTCGATAAAACAAATAATTCAAATAATAAAACAGCACAAAATGCTATAAATCAATCCCAAGTAATATATGGACAAATAGTTCCTAAATTAACTTCTATTTCTATTGATGTGGAAGCTTTTTCAGAAGTTCAAGAAAAATTATTACCTCCTATGCTAATTATTGCTAATTCTCTTACTTCATCTTCAACATCAGAAGCAGAAAAAAAATCTATTACAGATAGTTTTAAAGATATTTACTAAAATACTTTAGCAAATATGCTTAGAGGAATAAATAATAATATTCTTATTTATAAATCATCACTTGAAGTAAACCAATCAAATAATACATTAATAAATGAAGATTCTTTAAAAAATACTATAACGGATGAAGGAATAAATACTTTAGCAAATATTTTTCAAGCGACTGAATCAACATTATTTTTTGTAGGACAACTTGGGCAATTTACAACTATATTTCCAAATGAAGATACAACAAAAATATTATCTGGAATAAAAAATCAGCAAACTACTATTATTAATGGTTTGATTAATTTTACATCTCAAAATATAGTATCTAAATCACAAGCTAAAAATGCTTATTTTATAATTGCAAAAAGTCTTACAAATCCAAATTTACTAAGCTCTTTGGGGAGTATCGCCTTAAATGTATTTGGTAAAGAGAATGTAGCTTTTAATCAAGATCAGATTACAACCTCTCAATCAAATCCAAATCTTATAGTAATGGTTATTAAAGAAGATAATAGTACTTATAGAAAAATAAGAATAGAAAATGGAAAGGTAATTAACCAAGTTTCATCTGATAATCGTGATTTAAGTGCATCAGATTTATTAAATCAATCAAATGTAAACATTATAAAGGTTGAAAAATAGTTACTACTCAGCAATAAAAAAATGTGTATAAAAAAGGTCGTTTATTAAAACGACCCTACGAAAACATTTTGTTTCGTAAAAAAACATTTTTTTGTTTTATAAAATAGTATTAACCGTAAAAAACTTGATTTCTTAGTAATTCTTCAAAAGATTCTCTTCTTCTAATTAATTTAACTTCATTTTCATTAACTAAAACTTCTGCTGGCAAACCTCTAGTATTATAGTTTGATGCCATAGAATATCCATAAGCTCCTGAATTTAATATAGCAAAAATATCACCTTCAGATACTTTAGATATTTCTCTATCTCTAGCAAAAATATCACCACTTTCACAGATATTACCAACTATAGTAACTTTTTCTTTTTCATTTGACATGTTAGATGTATTTACTATTTCATGATAACTTCCATACATTGTTGGTCTTACCAAATGGTTAAATCCAGAATCAGTTCCTACATATTTGTATGCAGGGTTTGTACTTATAGTATTTACAGTAGTTAATAAAGAGCCTGACTCACAAACAAAAAATCTTCCTGGTTCTACAGAAAAAATAACATCTTTTCCATATTCATTACAAAAAGAATTGAATTTTTTAGCTACTTCATTATTTAATTCTTTAAGATTTAATGAAGTTTGTTCTGGTGTATAAGGAACACCGATTCCACCACCAAAATCTATAAATTCAAGATTAGGAATTTGTTTAGCTACTTTTAGCAATACATCAATTGCTAATAAAAATTTTTCTGGTTCAAGAATATTAGAACCTATATGTTGATGAATCCCTTTTAAATTTAGATTATATTTTTTTACTATTTCTAAAATTTCATTTATTTCAGTAAAATAAACACCGAATTTACTTTCAACTCCACCAGTTATAACATGGTCATGATGTCCACCACCAACGTCAGGATTAATTCTTACACAAATATCTTTGTTAGGATGTCTTTTTCCAAATCTTTCTAATGCAGATAAATCACCTACATTTAGTAAAACACCTGATGATACGGCATAATCTATTTCTTCATTACTTAAGTTGTTTCCTGTAAAAATTATATCTTCTTTTTTTACTCCTGCTTTAAGACAAGAATAAACCTCTCCTGAAGATACTACATCCATTCCAGCACCTTCTTGATTTAAAATTTTAATTATTTCAAGATTGCTATTTGCTTTACAGGCATAATGAATTTTTACATTTTTAATACCAGAAAGACTATCTTTAAGTTCTCTTATTTTTTTTCTTATTATTTGTTCATCATAAACATATAATGGGCTTCCAAATTTTTCAACTAATTCTTTAGAAGTAAAATTACCTATTTTAAATTCATTTGACATTTTTTTCTATCCAAAAAGATTTTTTATAATATTAAATTATACTAGCTGAATTTTATTTATTATTTTTTTTGATACTAAAATTATAAATTTATGTTTTTAGGAAGAAAAATTTCTGCCATCATACATCTAGCACTACCACCGCCAACTTTTTCAATAGTAGAAATATCTACAAAAACTATTTCACCATACTTTTTAATTGTATCTAATTGTTTTTTATTAAACCCTAAATAAGCTGTTTTTGACATTATTGTTATAGGATTTCCATTTATTGATTTAACTTGTAAAACATTACCACAAAAGCTTTTTTCCATTTGTTCCATAGTAATTTCAATAATTTCTTTACTTTCTAAAAGGGTATTTCTAAGAAGATCTTTTTCATTTTCATTATTTATACATTCAAAACATACTACTGCAAACTTTTCAGCTACACTCATAATTACATTAGTATGATAAATACTTTTTTGATTTGAACTTTTGGCTTGAAATAAAACACCTTTTTTATAATTTCTAACATCAATAAAATTATTTAATTGTATTGGATTTGAACGAATCGATTCTGCTACATAAAAATATTTATTATCATGATCAAGAATTAAACTTCCTATTCCTTCTAAAAAAAGTTTATCTTCTGATTGTTTTCCGATATTAATAATATTTTTTATTTGATAGTTATTTTCATCAAGTAACTTTTCAAGTGCTAATAATTGATTTTTTTCAGTTCTTCTATTTTTTGCACACATTGGATAAGTTATTATTGTTCCATCATGTTCTGTAGAAAACCAATTATTAGGAAATACAGCATCAGGTGTTTTAATTTCTTGGTTTTTTTCTAATACTAAAACATTAATATTATTTTCTCTTAGTATTTTAACCATATTCTCAAACTCGTCTAAAGCTTTTTTGTTAACTTCATCATTGCTTATTTCCATAACATTTTGAAATTCATTATCTAATGCAGTTTCTTCATTAAAACAAAAATCAACTGGTCTTACCATTAAAACAGTATTTGCTAATTGTTTAGATTCTATATTTTTCATAAAAATTTCCTAATAAACTTATAAATCATCTCTTTGAAGTGGCATTGTCATACATCTTGGACCTCCAAGACCTCTAACTAACTCAGAACCACGTATTTCTATTACTTCTACCCCAGCATCTTTTAAAGCTCTATTTGTATGCTTGTTTCTATTATATGAAATAACTCTTCTTGGACCTATTGCAAAAACATTTGCACCATCAAACCATTGTTCTTTTGAGGCAAAATCTGGATCTCCATTTCCCGTTTCAATAATTTCTAAATAAGGTATTTCTCTTTTTAAAACCGTTAAAATAGATTCATTTAATACTTCTGTTTCAAGTATTACTTCTCCTTCTGAAGTTATTTCTTTTTTACGATGAACTTTAGTTTCCAAAACTGAACTTAAAGCATCTGGATAAGTAACAACAAGATTTTCATCAATTATAGTAAAAACAGTATCTAAGTGCATAAAATTTCTTTTTTTAGGTAAAACTACTTCATAAACTCTTTCTATATGATCATCTTTTAAGGCTTGTTTTGCAATAGTTCTAATAGCTTCAGAATCTGTTCTTTCTGATTGACCAATTGCTAATGATTTTTTAGAGAGAATAATTACATCTCCTCCTTCAATAGAAGGTAAATCAGTTTCAATATATTGTCCTGTATGATGGTAAGGATAAGCCATATTATAAACATGTTTAAACTCATTATGATTTTCAAAAATTATCTTTGCAATCATGGATTCTTTTTGTCTTGCAGGAAATTTCATTTGACTTGATATTACTCCAGAATGAACAATTGCAGCAGGATCTCTCATAAAATATAAATTAGGACTAGGATTTATTATATATTCTTTATCAGAATGAAGATCAAAATGCTTATGATGAAATTTTTTCTTTAATTCTTTAAATTTAATTCCTGCAATTATTGCATTTGCTGTTTCTACAGTAGATAAACGAGAAATAATATCTTCAGTTAAATGTTCTAATGATAATGGTTTAAGAATTTGGTTAAAAACATTAAATTGTAATTTTTTATCACTTAATACTTGCATTAATAATTCTTGTAATCTATAAACCTTAGCTCCTGTAGCTTGTTTTATTACAGATGTAAAATAATCATGCTCTGCCTGCATATCATCAAGATAAGGTACATCTTCAAATAAAAGATCTTTTACATTGTAAGGAGTTAATCTATCTATTTCTTTTCCAGGACGATGCATTAATACAGCCCTTAATGTTCCATACTCTGAGTTTAACCTTAGTTTCATTAAATTTATTCCTTTATTTATTGAAAAAACAAATCTATTATAATATATTTTTATGATAAGAAAATTATTCATATATAATCAAGCCCTTTATTAATAAGGTTTTTTAGACTTTTAAATTTTATAAAAAAGTTTTTACAAAATTAATTTCATCTTCGTGTGTAAAATTATGAGAATTTATCTTTTCTTCTTTTAATTTATCAAGTATCAATCCTATTTGACTACCTTGTTTAAAACCTAGCTTTATTAAATCATTACCTGTTAAAATAAGGTTTTTATCTTTTAATTCAGTTATATATTTTAGAATTAAGGTTTTTATGTATGAATCTCCAGACAAAGAAATAATATAAATAAGATTATCATGAGATAATTTTTTTAAAGTAGAATAAATCTCATAATTTGTTATATTTTTAGCTGATAAAATATTTATAACATTATTATAATTTAGAGTCTCATTTAAAAAAGTTAATTCTGTTTTTTCAAATCTAATTAAATCTACTATTTTATCAAAATTCTCTTTTTTATCTATTTTATTTATTATCAAGGATAAATATAAAACCCATTCATTTGCTTTTATATTAAGCTTTTCATCGAAAAAAACTATATTATCATATAAATTAATCAATTCTTTTTCTAATACTATAAAATCAATCTCAGGACAAAAAAGCCTTAAGGTATTTAAATTATATAATTCTTTTATATTTTCTATAGGATTATAATCATTACTAAAAGATATTTTTATCTCATTTTTTATCCTATCATTAATAAAATAATCAAAAATACCCATTTCAATAGTTTTTATGGCTAATTCTTTTGTTAAATCTTCTATTTCAAAACCTAATTTTTGTTTAAACCTTACTGCTCTAAAAATTCTATTTGGATCATCTATAAAACTTTTATCATGTAAAATCTTAATTTTTTTTTCTTTTATATCATTATAGCCATCAAAAAGATCAATTAAATCACCAAAAGAATGTTTATTTATACTAATTGCCATAGAATTAATAGTAAAATCTCTTCTAAATAAATCATTTTTAATATTACTAAAACTAACTTGAGGATAATCTGCTGGTTTTTCATAAATTTCTGTTCTTGCAGTTGTAAAATCAATATTTTTAGTCTTAGATATTTTTACTTTAGCCGTACCATATTTTTCATGAACAACTAATTCACCTTTTAATTCTTTAGCTACATATTTAGCTAATTCAGGCGCATATTGTTCTGTAACAATATCAATATCAATATCTTTTAACTCACCTCTTATAATATCTCTAACTAAACCACCTACAATATATGAAGTAAAGTTATTTTTTTCTGAAATATAGCCTATCTTTTTTATAATTTCTAAATTATCATTATCAAGATATAATTCTACTAATTCTTTTATATTTCTCAATTAATTAAAACCTCAAACTAAAACCGCCATCGGCAATTATTGTTTGTCCTGTTATCCATTCTGATTCTTTTTGGCATAAAAAAACGATTATATTCGCAATATCTTCTGGTGTTGCAATTCTTTTTGAAGGGGTTTTTTCAATTACTTGTTTTTTCATTTCATCAATGTTTTTAAAAAAATCTAATGCTTCTGTATCAACAAAACCAGCAGAAACAGCATTTACATTAATTTTTTTTTCGGCTAGTTCACACGCTAAATATTTTGTCATTGTTTCTATTGCAGATTTTGCAGTACCAATTGCAATATAATCAGGTAAGCAAAAAGAACTACCTAAACTAGATATATTTACAATTTTACCACCTTCATTCATAATTTTAACTGAATTTTGAGTGCATAAAAGTAATCCTGTAGTATTTACATTCATTGTCATATTCCAAGTCATTCTTCCTATTTTCATAGAATTTCCTAACGCTCCAAAGGCAGCATTATTAATTAAAATATCAAGAGTTTTACTTTTTTCTTTTATTTCAGAAAACATAGACTTAATTTGTTCAGAATCCCCTATATCACATTTAATAGCGTAGGAATTAACCCCTTTTTGTTTTATCTGTTCTACAACTTCTTCTGCTAAAACTTTATTTTTTACATAATTTATAATTACATTGCAACCCAAGTCGGCTAATTTTAAAGCGGTTTCTTTTCCAATTCCTCTTGAAGAACCTGTAATAAGAGCTGTTTTATTTAAAAGTTTTTTATCCATATTAATCTATAAATTTCCAAGTATCTCTACCATCAAGTTTTCTAATTCTAATATCTTGAATTTCTGTCAAATCTGCCATACGAAAATTTACTCCTATTTTTGGAGGATCTACTTTTTCGGTTGTTGTATAATGAGTAAGACATCCACATTTAGTACAATGATGAGATTCAATACATTTATCGCCCCAAATATAAAAATTGGTTTTTTCTTTTTCGAATTTTATTAAAACCTCTTCTGGTTTATAATAACCCCATAATGAACCATAACGATGACAAAGAGAACAATTACAACTTGTTAATGTTTCTGGTTTTTCGTTAACAGAAATTTTAACATTTCCACAATGACAACTTAAATTCATAACTTTATTTATCCTTTTCTATTCTATTAATCATTTCTTTAAATAAGTCTTCTAATTCTTTAACAACTGAATAATTACCAAATAAAATTTTATTTTTATCTTTTATTTTATCAGAAATATTTTGTCTTAATTCTTTATCATTAGCAATTTTTACAGCAAGTTCAATATAATTTTCCATAGAGTTACTTATACAATCATTTATATCCATTTTTTTATATAAAGCATAAGTAAATCGACTTCTTTGTAAATCAGAGGGAAGGGTTATTGTTGGAGTTCCTATAGCAAACGCTTCCATTGAGGTATTTCCACCAGCATAATATAAAGTATCTAATATTACCTTTGAGTGATTAATAAAATTTAGATATTCTTGATATGAAAGTCTTGGTAAAAATAAAATTCTATCATAAAATTCAGGAAAATTTGTTCTAAATCTAAATTTTAAAAGTTCTGTAGTGGTTTCTTTTATATCTTCTACAAAAACAATAAGAGCATTTTTATCTTTTTCTAAAATACCTTTTACTAAAATATCAAAATCTGGATGTATTTTTCTTATATTTTGTAAACAAGAATAAATATTATATTTTTCATCAATGTCAAAATGAGACAAAGGAAAAGTTTCAATAAGTTCCATTTTTTTATAAAAAAGAGGTAAATTATTTATTTTTAATACTTTTTCTGTATAATGTTCTTGAGCATTTTCTGTTTCCATAAATTCATTAGAAATAAAATAATCTATTTCTTTAATTCCTGTAGTTTCAGGCCATCCAATACTAGTACATTGAATTGGAGCTAGTTTGAAAAAAGGTAAAATATAATTTGCAAAAGTTGTTCCAACTTCCCAATGATAGATAATATCTAATTCTATTTTTTTTATAATACTAATTAAATCTGAAAAATCTTTAGGTATTTCAGAATATTTAATATAATCATTATTAAATATGTTTTTTACTTTTATTTGACTTCTAAATGTTAATGATATTATATATATTTCAAAATCTTTTGATGAAAAATTATTAATAATTTCTTTCATTAAATTTGAAAAAATTCCTTCTTGTCCATGACTAACAAAAAAACCTAATCTTATTTTTTCTTTTTTTATATATTCAGGATTATGTCTAATAAAAGATTGTTCAAACATATTTGCAAAATTTTCTTTTATTTGCTTATTACATG
>JBBTGK010000013.1:0-10512 GCA_038060635.1 Cyanobacteriota bacterium
AAATATTTTTAATAAAATTTTAGCAGCATTAACATATTTTAATGATAATTTTTTATTATAACCCAATCTTTTTAAACAATACTCATTAAGTGTTTTATATTTATCTCTATAAAGCTTATCGCTATATATGTGCATAATCAAATGCACTGCAAACGATTCATAATTTGAATCAGACTTTCTCATTAAGAGTCTTGATTCATAGCTTTTTAAACTTAACTTTTCTTCTTCTGATAATACTTTAGAGTAATTATCTTTTTTACTAACCATTTTTTTTACCCTCCGAGGTAATAATTTAATTTTTTTATTGTGAGTATTGTTATATGTATTAATATGAGACCCTGAATTAAGATATAATCATTTATCTATGGATTACACTTTAATTCAGAGTAATCTCATTTCAATACAAACATATAATATTATGCAGCTTCTTCAGTATCAAAATATTTAGATACATTTTTGTCTAAATTATCTTTCCAATTGTCATATGAAGATTTAAGTTTAGTAAAAAGAATATCTTCAATTTCTTCAAATGTTTCAATTTTTTTAATCTTTTCTAACTCTAGGTATAAAATAGAATATAGCTCTTCTAAACTTTTCTTTTCATCTTGATTCAAATTTAATGGCAATTGCATTATATTTGAATCATTCGATATTTTATTTTTATTAATTAAATTATTTGAACTAAATTCTTTATCACTATCCTTTTTAATATTTTTAGAATCTAATTTAAGAGTATCTAATTCAATTAAAGCCTCTTTATGTATAATATTTGAATTATCTTTTAATTTAGTTTTATAAATAGATTTCATCTTTCTTAAACAATTCTTTTCATCAATCTTTGTTTCAATTAGAGATGCTGTTATACTCTTTCCAGAGTCATAAATCTCTTTTAGGATTTCTATTCTTGTGTCATTATCTTTTTCTTTTCTTAATGCTCTAAACTGACTTTCAGTTAAAGGAAATAGTTTTTCATCAACTGAATTATTTTTTAACTCCATTATTATTTTTGCAGCATGAATATGATTATCTGCATATCTCCTACTAATATCCCATTTTTCTCTACAATAATCTTCAAATTTATTATATTTCTCTTTATAAAGTTTGTTTTCGCTTATTTTAAATAACGATAAACTTATAATAGTAAAACTTGATTTAAGTCCATTTAGTATTTCAGATTCACAATCCTTTAAAATTACTTCTTCTTCTTCTGATAATACTTTAGAGTAATTATCTTTTTTACTAACCATTTTTTTACCCTCCTAGGTAACACTTATTACATCTTATTAGCATAAGTTATAATATACTTTTGTATTTATAAATAACATTGTACTATGCTTTTAAAAAATTATCAAGCCCTTTAATTAATATTTTTTATATTTTAAAATACAATGAATAGATATTTTGAAATGAATAATAAAAAGATTTGATGATTATAAAATTTTAGTACTTACTTATAAATTTTTGTTAAAAGCATTGCTACAACCTGTTTTTAATGGTTATATTACGCTAAGTAGAATATATTGATAATAAAAAAAACTAGAGCTAAAAACCTCTGTATTAGGTATATATATATTAATAAGTTACAAGTATGTTACCTCTTTAAAACTAAAACTTGTACTAAATATTAATTTATTGTGCTATAATTCAATCAACTAATGTATTTTTAATAACATGAATATTTTTTATGATAATGAATAATGAAATAAGTGAAAAGATTAAATATTTTAGAAAAGAAATTCTAAAATTAACACAAAAAGAATTGTGCGATAAATTAGGTATAACATTAAGTTATCTCTCAAATATCGAAAATGGTAAACGTTATTTATCTAATAAAATGATTAACAAATTAGATGCATTAAGCGAAGATAAAAGTATTATTTTAACTATAAAAGATTTATCTAAAAAAGAAAAAAATACTAACGAGCCAATTCTAAACAATGAAAATATACAAAATAATGAATATAGTAGAACAGATTCTCAAAAAAATAGTAGGCATCCTAGAGAGGAACTTGCTCAAGAAATTAAAAAAGTCAGGGAAATTGAGCTAAATTTTACTCAGAAAGAGTTGGCGGAAAAAATAGGAGTAAGTCGTTCATATATAGCTGTAATTGAAGCTGCAAAGAATATTCCTACAATGAAAGTAATAAAAAAAATTTATAATTTAACAGATAAAAAAGAAATATCTAACAAAACATTAGATATTTTAAAATATTTGCATATAGATAATTCTGAAGATGATAATCCTGAAATACCAAAAGAGTTAGCAAGAGAATTATCAAATTTATTTTATACTATCAGAACAAATGATTTAAAATTACCAATTGAAGATTTTGCTAAGAGATTTAATCTATCATCTGAAGAATTAGAATCTATTGAAAATTCAACTTCCATACCTGAATATTATACTATATGTACATTATTAAATTCAATTAAAGAAACTAAATTTACAAAAAAGAGAAAATTACTCTTAGTTGAATTAGAGACGATTGGAATAAATATTCGTTCTTCTAATTTTTTTATTGGTATTGAAAGCTTAAAAAAACAAAGTTTACTATCAGATTTATTAAATTTAAGGAATACTGCAAGTGGAAAATTAAATGGAAAAGGGTTTAATTTTTTTTCATTCTATTTTACTCGTATACCATTCATTCAAATAAATTATAAAAAATGGTTAAATATATTTTCTGGCAATGAAAAAAAAGAATCAATAAACAATTTTTTAACGAATGAACTTAACAACTTTAAGGATAGTGAAGATTATAATGACTATAGATTAATGATTAATTCAGAATTATCATATAATTTTCTTTTAATAGGAAAAGAAGAAAAATCAATAGAAAAACTAAATAAAGCTAAGGATTATTATAACTTAATAAAAGAGTCTAAAAAAAGTGAAATAATATCAACCTATAATTTTTTATCTTTTATTTATTGGGAATTATTTTTATTAGGTGAAAATAAAAAAGCAAATCTGGAAAATTTCATTTCAGATATTAAAACTTATATATTAGAAAATAATACTTTTTATATAAGTTTTTATCAAAGAAGAATCGAAAATAATAATTTATATTTAATTTATAACTACTTTAAAATAGTTCCATTTCTAGCTAAGGCTTACTTATATTTAGAACATTTTGAAACAGAACATAATAAAAAATTAGACCTTATAAATAACGGGGAATTATATCTTACATTAAGAACTCCTCATAGTTTTGAACCTAAAGAAAAATGGTTTGGAGTATATTACTTTGAATGTGCTTGTTTCTTTTCTTTAAAAGTAAAAATATTATCTTCTTTTTTAGAAGGTTATGATTCAAGTTCTGATTTAGAAAAATGTCAAACAAATTTAGAAATTTTTGCTTATTCTCTTTTTAGACAGGATAAAAATAGCTACAAAAAAATATTTGAGCAACAGGTAAAAGAATCTAGTGATTTGGAATCATTTAAAGAAAAAGTAAATTATATAGACTTAATATATAACAAATTTGATTATTAAATATGATGTATTTTGTAGTTTTTTAAATTAAAAAGTGGAACAATTGTACCACTTTTTTGATAATAGATTTTTTATTGTGGTTACAATTACTTTTTGTCAACTAAAGATTACAAACAAAAAATTGAAATTTTGAATCAAATAAATATAGACATCAATAAGTAATACTATTTTTAGCTAAAAAATAGTTTAGTGTTAAAATTTTGAGATATTAAAGACTTAAAAAAACTACTCTTTACAATATTCAGATAAAAGAAGCTTAATCATTGAAAAATATTCAAGACTAAGTTCTTTATTACCTGATACACTTTTTAATATATTATTTAATAAAGATAACGTAGAACTAGTATTCGTTTTTACAGACTCTAGTGGCATATATAGTTAACTGTGTAATAAAAACATATTCTTTAATTTTTCAGATTTTGCATCTAAATAACCTTCTTTTATTTTTTTTAAATCAAAAATAGCATTATAAAGTAATTTATTTTTTAAATCAGATATCCAGTAAGCATAATCGTTATCATACGCCGATAGAGACTTAATAATTAACTTTATTACAATTCCATACCCATAATAAGAAAACATGGCTTTTAGAGCTTGTAGTGAGTTAATAGTAGCTATAATACTTTCTTTTAGTTCTTGTTCATTTTTTTCTTGAGCTTTTTCTAAATTTATTTTAGCTTTTTCTATCTCAACATCTATTTTATTAAATAATTCTTTTTTATCTTTTTCATTTATTTTTGTGCTATCAGTAGATGAAACAAGACTCTTAAAAAGGTTATATACTGAATCTAATATAGATATAACATTATTTTTAGAAGGATAGATTGATAAGTACTTTGTCGTAATAATTATTTGCTCTAAAACTAAAACATAAAATTGATATACCAGCTTTTCTGTGTCTATATCATCTGGAATAGCCTTTATAACATGAATAACATATTTTTTTGACTCTTCTAGGTCATATATCGAAATTTCATTTGAAATAAAATCAATTAGGTATAACAAGCTTGTGTTTAAATAAAAATTTGTTTCATTATTATAATCACTTAAAAATGTTGTTATATCAATTTTCTCTTTTTTTAAAGAATATAGATATTTTTTAATTTCTAATATCATATTCTTTTTATAATCTTCTTTTTCTTTATTTTTTATAATTGCACTCATTGCTTATTTATCCTAAATTTTACTATATATATAAATATAAAAAGTTTACTGTAACTTACTTTTACTTATAAAAAAATTGTCTTCTATATATAGTGCCTAAAAAAGGGGAGAGGAGAGATTTATTAATATATATCTGTTGAAAGATGTTTAGCCCCATCATAGTTTAACTTATATATCTAATATAAAATGCTCCCTTTATTACTATTTTCAATGTGTTTAAGCATTTATGATACTTGAAATATTAAATGGATATCATTAAATCTTTTACTATATTCTTATGATTTGTCTTTATTAGATACTCATTAAAATAAATAAGAGCATCTTTAAAACTTTTTTCTTTACTAGATTCTGTAACATATATTTTGTGCTTCATAATACCACTTATAGGTAGTTCTAATTTTTGAAGTCCATATTTTGTGTATATGTCATCTAAATATTTGTTTAACGTTTTTTTATCTGGTGATTTAGATTCGTTTTTATTAAACTCATCATTGGTTAAATCCTTAGACACCTTTGTATTACTAATAAAGGGAGCATTTTCTATAATATTAATAAGTCCACCTTTTAACGGGGCTTCTTCTTCTTCTTTCCAACTATATAAATGTTTAAGTTCATTTATAATATCTTCTACCTCCTCTTTTTTTAGGTACACAGACCAGAAGCCTAATTTTTTATTTGTAATTAATACTAAGTCTTTTAGTATTAGATGCAACTCAATATTGTTAACCTTTTTTTCTAAATGATGTATTTTATTAGGAATTATATTAAATTTTTTTAGGCTATGTCTTCCAAAAATAAATACTTTCTTTATTTCATCTGAGTTAATGTCTCTATTTATCCTCCCTATTGCTTGAGCCATCTGAGCATGTTTCATAGCTTCATAGAGTAACTGTAACTGTTCATCATCATATTGATATTCGAGTATATATAACTCTTTATTATCTTCAAAATACCCTGTAGGAACAAGTCTTTTTACTTTTTCTATATTTAATAACTCTTTTTGTTCATTTTTATATTTTAAAGTCAAATAATCAGTAAAAAGGTCTTGCTCTCGAATTTTATTTGGAGATAGAACTATCATACTCTTATCTTTGAGGTTATTAGTACCTGTGGTATTACCATAATTTAAACATTGTACGTTATTCTTATTCTGTAGTTCTTTTTCAAGCTTTTTTGTTATGTCTTTTGGTGATACAACAAGTATTTGCTTATCTTTATTCTTATTAACATTAGTTTCTGTGATATCTGATAATGATTTAATGAAATTCACATAACTTCTAAATAATCCATCATTTTTTTTTAAAGAAGTTGAAGTAAATGTATTATCGAAGTTTTGATAAATAAGTAAGTTTTTAAATTGTACTGTACCATAATAAGATGTAACTTTTTTATTAAGTGCAAGAGATAGTAAATTTGTTGACATCGTTGCATCAAGAAAAAATATTGGTATCTTATTATCATTCATTAATGAGCTAGGTAAACCTATATATCTTGATATTATTAAATTTTTACCTTTATTCCCTTTATATATAAATAAATTTTTACAATAAAAAGCTAATTCATCTAACAAAGAAACTAAAAAGGCTTTATTATATTTGCTAAAAGTATTAAATAAATCATAATTATCCGAATTTTTTATTTCTGTTTTTAGAAAAATAAGTGTGTCATGAAAATCTCTATTTATTTTTTTATTTTTAAAATCATTATTTATAAGTTCATACAAATTTCTTCCATAAAGTATTTTATGATTAAAATTCTCAATTATTGATGAAATAGAATCTATAATATATTTAAGAAGATAAATAAAAGTAAATAAGTTCTCGTTGTCTGGAGAATTTTCTATTATTACGTTCATAAACTCATCTATTTTATTTTGAATTTGTAGTAAATCATAGAATTTAAATTCTGATTTATCAATAAGAGTTTTTGTTATATCTTCATCAAAAAAAATAATTCTAGGTTTAACTTTATTAATAATAGAATCTAGTGCAAATTTACTTTTTTGATGTGTTGCAATAAAAATATTTGCATAAGTTGTATTATCATTTTTACCCAAATTATTTTTAGATGTAAATTTTATATATTCACAGTTATTTTTTAACTTACAATTTTTACATAAATCAGCCCCTGATAATTTTGATTTAAGTAAATTCTCTTGTTGCTTGTATAATTTGAAATCTTTATCATTATAATCATCTTTTGTTAGTATTTTAGCTATTTCAGCTTCTTTATGAGATTTCTTACAAGCATCAAGTAGTCCATAAATTTTTATAGGGTTTAGTTTATACTCTTCATATACATCATTCTCTTTATATCTAAACATTTTACCATCGATAAATTTGATTCTTGTACTAGTATTTTCTTTTTTTCTTATTTCAATTTTATAATCTAATAAATTTTTATAAATTTCATTTACTGTTTCAAGAGTGGGACTAACTATAAGGACATTATAATTCATTAATTCTTTTCCAATAAAATCAATCATCGCCCATGTTTTTCCAACTCCTGAACTAACTTTTACTAGAAAAATATTAGATTCTCTTTTATTAAATGTTAAATCTGAAAGGTGGTTATAAAGATTTTCTTTAATATCATTTCTTATTTCGTCTAAAGATTGATAATTTACTTTATTATCTTCTATCTCTCCATATTCGTCATATTGCCTGTCTTTGCTATATTTACTTGTCTTAATTTTTTTTTTATCTTTTTTATCATTAAATATAAAATTGAATTCTTTTCCTACATGCTCTGCAATATTCTTTAATTCATTTATAGCAGAAACAAAATCTAATGAAAGATATTGTCGAACAAAATCAATTAAATCACCATACATGCCACATGCAAAGCATCTGAAATGAGGTTTATAATAGTATTCAGCATCAATGTTATTATATGCAACAAGAGAAGGGCTAGTATCAGGTTTATGCCACAAGCATGATAGATTTAAAAAAGAGTTGTTAATATTATAACCAATACCATAAGTATCGAAAATATCCTGCCAAACTAAATCTGTTGAAAGATTTTCTATTCCTTTATTATTTTTAGTGTGTAGTTCTTTATTAACCTCAGTTTTTTTTTGGCTACTAGAATTATATATTTCTATTAAACCTAAAAGATTCATTTCGTCTGTTGGTTGAAATGGGTTGAATAAATTACCTTCAGAAAAGTATACCATTGGCTTATTGTGAGGTGAATTTTTAATAGTATAAAAACCTCTCGAAGGGTCAATGCATTTAGTATCTATTATACAAGTTTTATCAATCTCTTTTATTCTTTGAAAATAGTAATTTAATAAAACAAATTGTTCAGAAGGAAGAATTGGATTAGATAAAGGTATATAAAGTCTAAATTTATAAATATCTTTTTTTTCTTGAGAAGAATAAGTTGTATGGAAAATGTATATTTTATTTAAAAATAATGTATCTAATATCTTATGAAAATTATCTATTTTTACATCATCAAAGTCAAAAGATAAAAATGTTATTTCTTTTACATTACTTCCATTTCTATTTTGATTAGGAAAAAAAATTGCAGGAATAATAGCAAAACCCTCTTTATTACGATTTGAAAACTTATTTATAAGACAATAAATAAAATCACTTAAATTTCCATAGTTTAATGTTGGAATAGACTTAATTTTCAAAGAATCAACTGTTGACCAATTTCCGTTCCAATTAACATTCTTAGCTTTTTCAAGAGCTTCATTAATACCACTTATTTTTTCTAAAGTATCACTATTTATAATCATCCCTATTTCTCCTTTTATATCATCATTAATATTTTTATCTTGTTTTTCATGAGTATTATCTCTATACATTTTTTACAATCCTTTTATTACAATATTTGTATTTTTAAACGTATTTATATTTAATTTTATTATTTATAAATCAGTCTAATTAAAATGCTAATAAAAATGAACATGTTTAATAAAACTGATAAATATCCAGTAAAAAGTAATTAAATTATGGATAGATTTGGTAATTATGTGCTATAATTCATATTAGTCCTGTTATATAAAAAATATAGAACAAAATGTTCCAAACCAATAATGTTTTTGGAGCTATTTTTTTACAGACTTTTTATAATCTGTCTTTTAGCTATTCCTTTAATAAGTAATAATTAGCCCATTCTAATATATTCATTACCATTTATTCCCCAATCTTGAGTAATAGCCTTGACCATATCAAAAACACGTTTATTTAACCTCAAGCTTTTTGTTTTTTCAAATCTCATTTTGTAACCTACATTTTTTAAAAATATTTATTGAATATACTTTTTAATAGTATATCTAAAATATTTAAAAATGGTTGTAAAAGTGTAATATTATTTTAAATATTACACTTTTAACATATAAATATAATACAAAATCTATATATTAGATAAAATCTCTGATTTTTATACAATATTAATTAAGTGGTCTCAACATGTTTTCAGTATTACAGATTTTAATTTTTCTTAAAAATGTTGACTAACCATTTTTTTCAGAATTATTTTTAATATATTCACTTATAATCATCCTAATTAAAGCATTAACATTGTAAATACAAACATTTTGACTAATAAATGAAAGCTTTTGATACTGTTCACTATCAATGTTTAATGATATTTTTATCATCTTTTATACCTCCTAGGTATTTTTTATACATTCTCCTTAAATATAATAGGTATATATTGAATATATCTTTTTAACTTTTTTATATTTAATTATTTAATTTTTTACTAAAAATAGCTAAAATACCCTATTTTTATTTTTATTAAAATTTGTAATTTAAATGAATTACTAGGGTATATCTAGTTAATTACCTAAAACTTATTGACACTGAATATCTGTTTATGTATAATAACTTTAAAAATCTTTTATTTTCTTTTATTTACTTCTTGATTTATTTTTTTATTTCTGCTATGCTTTTTTCATAGTTATAAAAAATGTAAAAAATGAAACGTAAAATAAAGCGTAATAAAAACAATATTAAAGAAATGAATTCTTGGGATTATAATCTTGATTTTGATTATACATATAAGATGTTATCTGAAGATATTAATCTTGTAAAAAAAGACATAAAAAGTGGAAAATTAAATTCTTGGAACATTAAGAAATTATCATACTGTTGTTTAGGACTCTTAGAACTAAGAAATGGGTGCAGGATTGGAGAAGCCATTGAAGCTCTAATTATATTCTGTGAAAATTTAACAAAAGATATAAAAAATAGAGAAATTAGAGTCCTAACTGAAAAAAGGAAAGACGATTACCTTAGAAAAATTGTATTACCTGAACAATTACATTTTACTGATTTAAAAATAATAAGTCAATTTATTTTAAAGAGAAACATCACAGTATATTATAATACAAAAAAGAAATTAGAAGATAAAGAGAATCTTCGTATAAAAAAACAGTTTGTTTGTACTGCATCAAAATTTTTTGTATACAATTATAATCATAGTTCTCATGCTTTAAGATACTCATGGATAACACATATGGGATGTAAAAAGGGAATGTCACCTCAAAATATAGCTAAATTGACAGGACATAAGACCTTAGAACTAGTTTTGCACTATACTGGAAAAAAGATTGCAGAAGCTGAATTGTCTAATATGTTTAAATAAGAGTATATTTCAGTTAATTTGATATAATTTAGCTTAAAATAAAAACATCTTGTTTTTTATTTAAAAAATGAAAAAAAGATAAAAAGAAAGATAATAAAAAGAAATCATAGATATTTCTAGAAAACAATAAATTCTAACAAAAACTTTTATTTCATCTCAAAACAAAATATCATAAATATAAAAAATAATAAATAATTAAAATATACAATAATATATCTATTTTAGTAATATTAACCCGTATTTTTCAT
>JBBTGK010000014.1:0-8523 GCA_038060635.1 Cyanobacteriota bacterium
CTAAAGCTTTGCTTTGGAGTTAATAAAAAACCCCTTCTATAAAATAGAAAGGGGTTAATGTGAAATTGATACTTAAATCTAAACTTCTATTGCTTTTTTCTCAAGATTAAGATTAGATTTTCTATATATTTGTATTTTACTTCCTTCAGAAATATTAATTACTACTGGTTCATTTTTTGGAACATTTCCAATAAGTAAAGATTCAGATAAAGGATCTTCAATAAATTTAGATATTGCTCTTCTAAGATTTCTTGCACCCATTGTAGGATTAAAACCTTCTTTTACAAGCATTTTCTTAACATCATCACTAAATTCAGCAAGAATTTCTTGTTCTTTTAATCTTCCAATTACTTCTGCTAACATAATATCAACAATTTGAGTAATTTCAGATTCAATTAATTGTCTAAATACAATTACTTCATCAAGTCTGTTAATAAATTCTGGTTTGAAATTTTCTTTCATTTCAGCCATTACAACATCTTTCATTTTTTTGTATTTATCATCAACACCAGCTACAGAGAAGCCCATCGAAGCTCCTTTTTCTAATGCTCTTGCTCCAATGTTAGAAGTCATGATAATTATAGTATTTTTAAAACTAATTATTCTTCCTTTAGAATCTGTCAATCTTCCATCTTCAAGTATTTGTAAAAGAATATTGAATGTATCTGGATGAGCTTTTTCAATTTCATCAAAAAGAACAACTGAATATGGTTTACGTCTTACTAATTCTGTTATTTGACCACCTTCTTGATATCCAACATATCCAGGAGGAGAACCAATTAATTTAGAAACAGCATGTTTTTCCATAAATTCAGACATATCAACTCTTATCATAGAATCTTCTGTTCCAAAGAAAAATGAAGCTAACGCTTTTGCAAGTTCTGTTTTACCAACACCACTAGGCCCTGAGAAAACAAATGCACCAATTGGACGATTAGGATTTTTTAATCCAACTCTTGCTCTTCTTATAGAACGAGAAATAGCTGAAATTGCTTCTTCTTGCCCAATAACTCTTTTATGTAAAATTACTTCCATTTCAAGAAGTCTTTTTGTTTCATCTTCAGAAAGCTTTTTAACAGGAATATTTGTCCAACTAGAAACAACATCTGTTATATCATCTTCAGTAACAATTGGAATTGTTTCTTTTAATTCTCTTTTAGCTTTCCATTCTTGAGACATTTCTCTTATTTTTGTTTTAAGAGTTTCTTCCTTATCTCTTAATTTAGAAGCTTTTTCAAAATCTTGACCTCTTATTGCTTCTTCTTTTTCTTTATTTATTCCTTTTAACTCTTTTTCAAGTTCTTTTGCTTCAGGAGGTAAAGAAGAGTGTCTTAATCTTACTCTTGAAGATGATTCATCCATAAGATCAATAGCTTTATCTGGTAAAAATCTATCTGCAATATATCTTTGACCTAATTTTGCAGAAGCAATTAACGCTTCATCAGATATTTTTAATTTATGGTGGTTTTCATATCTTTCTCTTAACCCTCTTAAGATTTCAATTGTTTCTTCAACAGATGGTTCATCTACCATAACTTGTTGAAATCTTCTTTCAAGAGCTGCGTCTCTTTCGATATGTTTTCTAAATTCATCTATTGTTGTTGCTCCAATACATTGCAACTCGCCTCTTGCAAGAGCTGGTTTTAAAATATTAGCTGCATCAACGGCTCCTTCTGCTGCACCTGCACCAATGAGAGTATGAAGCTCATCAATAACAAGAATTACATTATTTGAAGCTTTGATTTCTTCCATTATTTTCTTTAATCTTTCTTCAAATTCGCCTCTGTATTTTGTTCCTGCTACCAAAGAACCAATATCAAGGGTAACAACTTTTTTATCAGCTAAAATATCAGGAATATCATCTGTTGCTATTCTTAAAGCTAAACCTTCTGCAATTGCTGTTTTACCAACACCAGGTTCACCAATAAGAACAGGATTATTTTTTGTTCTTCTTCCTAAAATTTGAATAACTCTTTCAATTTCTTTTTCTCTACCAATTACAGGGTCAAGTCTATTTTCTTCTGCTAATTGAGTTAAGTTAGTTCCAAACTCATCTAAGGTTGGAGTTTTACTTCTTTGTTGACTTGTTGATGGAGCAGATGTTTCTCCTAACATTCTTATGATGCTAGATCTTACTCTTGAAAGTTCAACACCTAAGTTTTCCAAAACTCTAACTGCAACGCCTTCACCTTCTCTTATTAGACCGAGTAAAAGATGTTCAGGTCCTATATAATTATGACCTAATTGTCTTGCTTCATCCCAAGAAAGTTCTAAAACTCTTTTTGCTCTTGGTGTAAAAGGTATTTCTACAGCTACAAATCCAGATCCTCTACCTATTATTTTTTCTACTTCAACTCTAGCATCTTTTAAGCTAACACCAAGGCTTTTAAGAACCTTTGCTGCAATCCCTGTGCCTTCACCTATAAGTCCAAGAAGAATTTGTTCGGTTCCGACAAAATTATGTCCTAACCTTCTTGCTTCTTCTTGAGCTAGCATTATTACTTTTATTGCTTTTTCTGTAAAACGTTCGAACATTTATATTTCTCCCGATTAAAATCTCTCAAACCAATATTAAATTGATTCGATTTAAATTATATCAGAATAGCGAAAAACGGATACTATTTATATTACAAAATTTTTACTAATGTAAAATTTTATTTATTATTTTATACGTTTTAGATAATTTTTGTCTTTAATAATTAGGCAAAAAAAGACATTGTCTAAAAAAGAAATAGATTAAATTAATTTATCTTTCATTGAGACATTGGTATAATCCATGTTAATCCATTATATTCAATATCTGAAGTAAGCGATTTTTTATCAATAACTTCAACAATAAGATTTTTACTTGTATCTTTATTAGATATCTCTATATCCGTAGTATAAAGATCTCCTGTGAATTTAGTCAAAGTATATTGTTTTCCATCAACACTTGCAATAACAGAAATATCTTCCGCTTTATAATTATTAGTTCTTGCTATTTCTACATAAAATTTAAATTTATTAGAAGCTAGATTTGTTTTTAATGAAATTCCTTCTAATGGAAATAATTTTTTGTCATCATGAATAATGATTTTATTTTTACTACTTGTAAAAGTTAAACTTCTTATTAAAAAATTACTTTTTTCTGAATTAATTGGTCTTAAAACAATAGGCGTTATACTTCTTGTTTTATATGATTCCTTGTTTTTTACTATACTAAAAGCCATAGATTTAACTAAGTTAACTTTTTTATTTATTTTATTATTATCAATAGATATATTATGTTCTATTACTTGAGAATATCTACCATAACTTACAGATTCATTATTTTTTTCAATTTTATTAGTCAAATGTAAGTAATCTAATAATAATTGATTTTCTGTTCTTGACCATTCTATTTCTAAATTAGTGTTTGTATTATTTTCAGCTTTTGTAAAAAAAACAGGGGCTCCATCTCCACTAAAAAATACTGGTGCTCCGTCTCCAGAAAACTTTGCTAAATATTTTTCAGGAACTTTATATGGAATAGACTCAAATATATTATTCGTTTTTAGATAGGTTGAAATATTTGTATTATCATCTTTAGAAATATTTTCTGCTTTTTCTTCAGGAAATTCTTCAAATGAAGTATCTTTATAAGTTTCGGTTTTTACTACGACATCAGAAGTTTTTTTTGAATTATTTAATTCGCTATTATTTGAATTTTGACAACCTAATAATAAAAATACACTTAATAATAAAAATTTTCTAATCATATTTAATTTTACCTAACTTTTACTACTTGTTAATACAACATTATTACTTTCTTTAAAATCTTTTTCTTCAATAAAATTAACTATTTCACCTGTTGATGTTACTAAAACATAGCCATTTCCATCTCCATTATCCTTTTTTGGTAACGGTAGAGCCGTTTTTTGATCTATTTTCGATTCTGATTTAATTTCATCAGTATAATATTTCAATTTATTTGATTCATTTTGACTTAGCAATGTATTATCTTTAAAAGAAAATTTTATTTTTTGATTCTCAATAAAATGTACATTTGTTTTTCCTTCATTTAAAACCGCTACTCCAATATCTGCTTTTATATCAGTTCCATCTGAAAAAGTTTTAGGTTGAGTATTTTCAATTTGAAAATTAGGTCTCGGTTGATTTGGAACAGCAGGAGGAGGTAACGGCTGATTATTAGGTTTCGGTTGATTTTGGATAGGCTGTTTTATTGGAGGATTATTTACATTATTAGGTTTCGGTTGATTTGCCATAGGTTGTTTTATTGGAGGATTATTACCATTTTGAAAATTAGGTCTAGGTTGATTTTGTAAAGGTTGAGAGTTTTGATTATTATTTTGAAAATTAGGTTTAGGTTGATTTGGCATAGGTTGTTTTATTGGAGGATTATTTACAATTATAGGTAGTGCATAATTTATATTCAAAAGTACTCCTTTTCCTGTGTCATCAATCAAATATAGTTTTATATAACTTTCATTTTTAAAAGTATATCTATCCAAAATTAATTTATCATTTTTTATTACATATTTTGAAAGTGGAAAAATAGTTGTCTCATTTGTTATTGCAGAAGCTCTATATCCATTTAGATTAAAACTTTTAGGTAAATTAATTACAAAATTTCCAGGAAAAGGATATTCAAACGTTTCTCCGTTTTGTATATCGGGATTTAAAATAGTTTTATTATCATAAACGATTACTTCCCAAGATTCTACTTTATCATTAGTTAATTTAGGATTTATTTGAAAATTATTATCAACACTTTCTTTTATATCAACAGGAATTGAAAACTCTCCATATTTTTTATGAGTAAATGTTACTACATGTTTCCCTGCTGCTAAAAAAGGAATATTTATACTTTCACTTAATTTAGAAATTTGAGGTTCTACTTTTTTATTATCTATTTGTATATTTTCTATATCTTTTGATAAAATATCTTTTAAATCAAAATTTGCAATTATTTTTTCAGAACTACTTTCTTTTGTTGTTATTTCATTTTTTTTTACTAAATTAGGGCTAATATTATTAATAGGATTTGAACAAGACGAAATGAACAAACATATAATAACTATTTTAAGTGATTTTTTTAGCATAAAATTTTTTACCTATTAAATATAATATCTATACAGTAATATTATTGATAGATCTAAGTGTTTTATCTTTATCAACATTTTTTTTTATCAAATTAGAATTTTCCTTATAATGAATTCTAGCTCTAATTTCTTTTATTCTATCTGAGAATTTTAATACAATTTTTTGATTTATCATAGCTTTTACCTTCTTCAAAATTAATACTATAATAAATATTTTAATTTATCACGCTTACATAATCACTTACATAATTATTTAATTTTAAAAATTAGGATCAGAAAGTTATTTAATTTCTGATCCTATATAAAGTCTTTTATGAATTAAATCCTTGCATGTATAAACGTAGCAATTTAAAGATGTTTAAGTGTTCCATCGCTACTAACTAATATTAATTAATTCTAAATACTTATAATTGATAACCCAATCCAAAAATTAAACTTCTTCCTGGCATAGGAATATCTTGTAAGCCATTTTTTGGTAATTTGTATTTAGAATCCAGAATATTTCTTATTTGAAGTTCCGCTGTTAATCCACTTGTTAGTTTTGAACTAAAATTAAGATCTAATGTCAAATTTCCTGTAGGTCTTGTAAGTTTAGGATCAGATATTCTGTAATCACTAATCCATTTACCAACTAAACTAGAATTTAAATTGAATGGAAAATTTAAAGTATAATTTATACCTAAATTAGCTTTATGAATAGGAATATCATTTAACTCTTTACTTTTTGAATCAACTGCTTGAGCAAAAGAATAGTTAGCAAAAAAATTAAAATCTTTATTTATTGCAAAAGAAGATTCTGCTTCAACTCCACTTGCTTGTATTACACCATCAGAGTTTATAAAAATATTAGCTTCTTTGTATCTAGTTCCATCAAGTGCGTTAAGGGTACTGTTATTAAAATAAGTTAATGTACTACTAACATTATCATTATTAAAAGTTAATCCTCCTTCTAATGTACTTATAGTTTCTGCTTTAATATCTTTTATTTCAGCTCCATATTTTTGTTTTGCGGCTGTATTAAGACCAAATTCTTTTAATCCAGGGCCTCTTAATGCATTGCCCCATAAAAATTTTACATTGAAATTGTCATTTAATTTTTGAACAACAGCAACTCTTGGAGATATTTGTTGATATTGAAGTATAGAAGATGTTCCATAGTCACCTCTTGCTCCTAATGTAATTAATAAATCACGAAGTACAGGGAATTTTGTACTTACTTGAGAATATACTGAATATATTGAAAATAAAGATGACGCTGTTTTTAATTCATCTCCTAATGGATAAGGTATTTTAGGGTCAGAATTGATATTGTAATCATAACTATCTGGTGCACCTTTTTGATATCTAGAATCTATATTAACCCCAGCTATAATATTTAACCAATCAAAAGGATCATATTTTGTTTCAACTAAACCTTCAAAATTATCAACTTTTGCTTCATAAGCAGAAAAAATATTACCTTTTCCATCCCATTTTTGATATGATTCTTCTGTAAAAGGAGCCCACCAACCTTTTTCTATACCTTGATTAAATTTTAAATAAGAATTTACTGAAAAAGAATCTCCAAAACTTTTTTGATATTTAACATAAGGAATAAAAGTTTCCCATGTTATATCATTTAATTGATGAGTAAAAGCACTTTCCATCCAATGTTCGCCTAAACCACCATTTTTTGACATATAGATAAGACCTAAGCCCAAACCATCTAAAAAAGTAGTATTTAATTTATAGGTAAGATTTAAGAAAACACTATCTTGATCATCCCAAAAAAGGTTGTTTGAACTATCTTTTGTTCCTACAAAACTTCTTGAAGCATCTTTTTTGTAATAACCTAAGCTTACACGACCTTCACCAATATCATTTTTTACCATAGCATTTGCCATAGCTTTTTTACTAAAATCATTTGTTCCTCCAAATAATTTTGTTTCAAGTAAAGATCCATTTTCTTTTAGAGTTTTTGGAACAATATTAATAATTCCATAAAATGCACTGGTTCCATATAAAGCTGAGGCAGGACCTCTTAAAAATTCAACTTGTTTTGCAAAAAATATAGGTAATTCTTCTTCTACAGGTGATTTAAAAGCTCTTGCATGATTAACAGGAATTCCATCAATTAATGTTAAATGTTTATTATTATTGAAGCTATCAGCTTTTTGACCTCTTGTTTCAAATACTTTTTCACCATATTTAAGATAAGAACTATAACCAGGAGTAATATTAGCTAATTGATCAATAGAATAATATCCATACTCTTCTATTAATTTACTTGGATATGCTGTAATAATACCAGGTGAGTCTTGAATTTTTTCTAATTTCTTTGAGGCGGAATAAACTTCAATATTTAAAAGTTCTTCTAATGATAAAGAATTTAAATCTTTTTCATTTTCTGCAAAAGAAGCTTTAGCACTTATTATGCTCAAAGCAATACATAGACCAACAGCACTTTTTTTTAATTTCATAAATTAAACCGCTCTTCAAAAATATACATTTTGCTAAAAGAAATTAAATCACAATATAAATAATTTGTTAAGTCTTTTTAAGTTACTTTGTTAAGTTTTTTAAGGACTCTACAATTTATATTCAATTCCTCCGATAATAGTTAAAACTTCAGCAGGAACTGGGCCATAACCACCATGAAGCATATACTTATTGTTAGTCAAATTACTCATATTTACAAATACTCTTAGATCATTCCAATCATAATAAGTATAAAGATCTAATTGATATATATTTTGAAGTAAATCTTTATTAGCTCCTTTTTGTTCTTCAGTAAAATTTGGATTAGAACGATAAGATAGTCTAGGTGAAACAAACCAATTATCTACAATATTAAAGGTTGCCCCAAGTCTAGTATTAAAATTGGATATTCTATCTAAACCAGTTGTTTTTCCTAAAACATCAAATTTACCATCCACATAAGACAAAGATAAAAACATATTATTTTTGTTATTTATACGATATTTTACATAAGCATCTCCACCATACATTAAACTATTTCCACTATTAGTGTTTTTAGTTAATTTTAAAGGTTTTTCTGAATCTTTTACCCAAATTTCTTCTTTAACTAAAGAAGGTGTCGGAGCTCCATCGCCTAACAAAAATAAATTAGCTTGTGTATTATAAAATCCACTTGCTCTAAACATAAAATTTTCAAATGCATATACTAAATTTAATTCAGTTGAATTTGCTTCTTCTGGTTTTACTTCAGAATTAGGTTGATTTAATTGCAATGGGTTTTGATATACAGCATTTGTAAAATATGGAGGAGGAAATACAAAAGCTTTTCCATAAATTAATTTTATACCTAAATTGTTTATAGGATTCCAAATTAAAGATGCTCTAGGTGTTAAGGGTGTATTACTAAAGCGGGTATCTTTATCAAAACGTAATCCTAAATTTGCACTTAAAGTATCAAAAAGTTTCCAATCTGTTTGAAGATAGC
>JBBTGK010000015.1:0-5502 GCA_038060635.1 Cyanobacteriota bacterium
TTACTTAATATATTTAACAAGTTATTAAAATTATATTTCTTGATTCATACAAAAATAGCACTTTTTTCCAATAAAACAACTGAAAAAGAAAACTCCTTGAACAGGATTAATAGGATTCTCTATTCATTACTCAAATTATCAAAAAGATTTAATGGATATATTTTAGATTTTAACGCTTTTTCAGGATATTTTTCTAATTTTTTTAAACTATTTAGTTTTATATCAAAATTTGAGAGATCATTAGAGTAAATAAAATCATAATCACTAACCCAATGTATTTCATTTGTTTTTTTATTATATCCAACTATCCAATAATAGGAATTTGGCATTAACCAACCAATCTCCTCTGGATTTGCCTTAGCTATAAAAAAAGGATATTTTCTTTGGTTTTGTAAATAATATTCTAAAGTTATTTTACAAAGCATTTCTAAATTTTTTATAGAAAAATCTTTTAACTTTTTGGCATAATGCATAATATTTACAAATGCTAATGCTATTGCTGGAACATAGTATGTTTTTGCAGAATAAAGTAATGAATATAGTTCATCTGAAACCTCTACTATATCATCTGAATCAATATTAATATTATCATGAGGGAATAGTACTTCCATAAGAATATATTGGCAAGGTGGTCTAAAATTAAAAATTGTTTGGGCATAAACTTTATCAGAAAATTCACCTATTTTAAATTCCATATCATCTAAACTATTGTCTTTATAGCTTTTTTTAACAAAATAATATCTCATCTTCCATAACCTGCCTTTTCACCTTTAGGATTAAATATTTCACCAGTATTTTTATTTCTAAACAAATGTAATTCTTCTTTTCCAATTCCAACAGGGTTATTTATTTTGTATCCTTCTTTTACCCACTCTCCTTTTGAATGTTCCTTTAACATTTTTTCTAAATCTTTATTTTTTACTGAAGTTGCTTCAATTGTAATTTCACCAAGATCAATATTTTCTGGGATACCATGTTTTTTCCTGTAATCTCCTAATTTAGGGTTTTCTAATACATCATCTAAGTTTTTGAAAGTTTGGTTTATTTTTCCTTTTTTACAATCATCTAAAACATCATCAAAAGATTTTTTAGCATTTGTAGCGAAATCTTCTTCGGCTTTACCCATATCTTTTAATTGTTTAGCAGCTTGTTTTTTTTCTCTATCCGCTTTTTTTAATAATTCACGCTCTTCAAAAGTTATTTGAACTCCTTTATTCATTAAAAAAGCGATTCTTTCTGCTGCCGAATCATAAGAAGCTTGAACTATTTCTTTTGCTGTAAGAGCTAAATTTTTTGCATCTTTTATTGTATCTAAAGGATGAAGAACTACTTTACCTAAATTTTTAGGATTAAACATAGTTGCAATACCAACACCCGTTAATATATTATCCGCTGCTTTTGATATTTGTTCAGGTGTTAATTTATCACCACCTGGTGAATTTCTTACTGTGTATTCAACAGCAGGTTTTGTAAGCTTATCTTGAATACCTAAAACTGTATCAGCAACATTAATTAACCGATTTGTTCCATTTTTTATAGCATTTTTAGCATCATTCCAAGTTTCTTTAACAGTTTTTTTTAACTCTTTTTGATGCTCTGGTGTCCCTATATAATCTAAAAACTTTTGACCATCAAAACCAATATTAGGGTCATTTTTAATATTGAAACTATTAACTGTAAAATTATTTAATAAACTTGTATTTATTTCTAATGTAATAGGATCAAGTATTCCAGCACCTATCATTAAACCTGTAAAATATATTGAACTTTTTATAGAATTATTATATAAAATCTGTTTTACTATATCGTCATATTCATCTCCAATTTCTTTTACCTTAACATCTAATTTATTTTTATTATGTGAAATTTCTTCGGATAAATATTTTATAGCATCTTTAACTTTATCTAATTTTGAAATAGGTATATTATTTTGTACTTCTATGTTTTGTATTAGATTGCTTGAATAATCTTTTATCAAATCTGATAATAATTGAATTTGATCTGCTAAAAAAGAATAAGTATATATTAATATTGATGTATTTTTAGTATTATATGCTATTTTAAAGTAATCTGAATAATCTTCTATCGCATATTTGTAAAACAAGAGATTAATAGGTTTTTCTGTATAATCAACACTAAAAGTGGGGTCATTCATAAGAGTATTAACATGATTTCTAAGACCTACCTTATAATCATTCAATCCATTAAGCACATCAGCCTTAACACTATCTCTTTCTACTATTGCATCTTGCAATTCTAAATTTAATTCAGCTACCTTCGCTGTTTCTCCTCTTGCTGTAAAATTAGCTATTTTATACTCTATGGTTTTTACATTCTCTACCCTGTCAACCAAAAAATTAACGTTTTCTATTATGTCTTCAGAACTAAAATCTTTTATACGGAAGTTTTTTGTACGAAAAGATTGAGTAGCAAATTTTGGGGTATTACCTAAATCAGGAGCTAATTGACTTGGTGAAATAGATGTTTCAGAACTACAATCTTGTGATGGACTTGGGCTTGGTGTTGGTGATGATTCAGGTGCTTTTGCTTCATCAAGTAATTTAGCTAAAAGCTCACATGCTCCTTCATGTCCTTCTAAACAAGCTTCTTCTATAGGTTCTGATGATTCATGATCTTCTACAACAGGAAAAAGATATCCTGTATCTTTTTTTACAAAATTGCTTATTTCTTTTGTTGTCGTGTTTTTTATTGGTGCTTGACAATTAACTAATGAAAAAACCATTATCAAAACTAATAAAATACTTGTTATTCTTTTTACTTTCATTTTTTATTCCTTTTAATAATTAGTTAATTGCTTTGTTAATTTATAATTCAAATCCATTGAATAAAAATTATAGTTACCTGTTTTATCTGATGAATACATTATTTTTCCTTTAGATGAATTACCTGTAAAAATTTCATAATTATCATTTAAATAACCTTTAGAAAAATAATTTTTATTCAATGATTCATAAGGAATTATTATATTTGGATTTGGAAATTGTGAAAAAGTATTTATATAAAATATTGAATTAATTCCTTTTTCTGGAATAAAAGAAGTATAAAATATATATTTACTATCATTAGACCAAAATGCCTCTGATTCACCCATTGCAGTATAATAAGGTGATGATGAAATTACCCAATGATTAGTAATTCTTTTTTTATTATCTCCTGTATTTGCATCCATTGTCCAAATATTATACAATCCAACATGATCTACATCAGATAAAAATAATATTTTTGTTCCATCAGGCGAAAATTTAGGAGATTTATCACTAGCTGTATTTGTTGTTAATTGAGTTAAATAGCTCCCATCAAAATTCATAGAATAAATATCATCATTTCCATTTCTACCAGAATAAAAAACTATTTTATTTTTAAATATAGTTGGGTTTTTATCTTTTGTATTTTCTAAATTAGTTAAATTTATTTTATTACTACCATCAATATTCATTATAAAAATATCACTCCAACCATTTATTTCTGATGTATAAATTATTTTTGTACCATCATCAGAAAAAACAGGTGAATAATCATCATTATTAGCATTATTTGTTAAATTTATTAAATTTGTTCCATCAACATTTACGATAAAAATTTCTTCATCCCCATTTGAATCCTCTCCAACATACATAATTTTCTTTTTATTTGGTGATATTATAGGATTGTAATCATAAACAGTATTACTTGTTAATCTTAATTGATTTAATCCATTTTCATTCATCATATATATTTCATTATTACCATCTTTATTTGTTGAATAAGCAAAAAAATCACTACTTTCAGAAATAGAATCATAACCTGGTATAGGATTAGGAATTGTATTATCAACCCATATTGTATTTATAAAAGTTGCCATATCAAAATTTGCCCCTGTTATATTTGCATTGGAAAGATTGCCTCCATTAAAATTAGCTTTTGAGAAATTTGCATTGGAAAGATTATATCCATTAAGATTGTTTGATTTGAATAAAGCTCCTTTAAAATTACTTCCTGAAAAATTTAAGCCAGATAAATCAGCCGTTTCAAGATTGGCTCCTCCAAAAAGAGTATTTGAATTTAATTTTGTTTGATTAAAATTAGAATTATTTAGATTTGTTGTATTTAAATTTGCAGATTCTAAATTTGTATTTGTAAAATTAACATCAGTTAAATCAGAATTAAATAAAGTTGCCCCTGTTAAAATAGCATTTTCAAAAATAGCGTTATTTAAAATGGATTTATAAAAATTTGAATTAAGTAATCGAGCATTTGTAAAAATACCATTAATTATTTTTGAAGTTGAAAAATTAGAAAATTCAAGATTAGCATTTGTAAAATCAACATTTTCTAGTATTAAATTAGAAAAATTAGAATTATTTAAAATAGTATCTTTAAAAATAGTGCCTTTAAATGTAAAAGTAGTAAAATCTTTATTGTTGAAATCTAAACCACTAAAATCAGCATAATTAAGTATAGAATCTTTTAAGTTAACTGTATCAAAATTTAGCCTAGATAATACAAAACTAGCATTTGTAAAATCTGAACCTGTAACAACAAGATTATTTAGTAGAGTGTTTTTAAATATAGCATTTGAAAAGTTAGAATATGAAACATCAGTAGAAATAAAACTAGCATTTGTAAAATCTCCATTTACAAAGCTTGTATCAGAAATAATAGGGTTATCTATTATTGCTCCTGTTAAATTTGCTCCTGAAAAATCAACTCCTGTTAAATTAGCTAAGTTTAATTTAGAACCTGAAAGATTTGCTTTGTATAAAATAGAATTCGATAAATCTTTACTAGTAAGGTCTAAACCACTAAAATCGCTATAAGATAAATCTTTATTAGCAAAAGAAAAAGTAGCTACATCTTTTTGAGTTATTTTACAATATTGACATTTATTTTTTTGTACCAAACCATTTAATTCTACTCTTGATTCAGAAATATAAGTACCATCAACTTGTTTTTTTATAGAAACTAAGGGATCAGTTGCTTGTTCTAAAACGGATCTGACTAAAACAGATAAACTTAATGCTTTTACACTAACACTTGTTGCCAAAAAAGAACCCTCATTTGTTGACATATCAATTTGACCAAATAAATCAGTGAGATTCATTGTAGGATTATCTGAATATATCATGCTAAGAGCAGTTGTTTTTGCATTAATATTTACTATCCCCTTAGTTAAACTTTCCCATTCTGTACCATTCCACTTTATATAAGTTCTCATTGTAAGAATATTACTATTTTTTGCACTTACTCTTTTTCTTGCTTCCAAAATAAAAATATCACCTACATTTGGAGAAAAAGTATTTTCAGGGCTAAAAGAAAATCTATTTGACTCATCTGTTATACCAGAAGAAATAGTTTGGTTTGCTTTAGTAGGATGATTTGCAGGGTATATAACAGATATCGATGTTTTTATTGCAAAATTATCACTAATTGCCTTTGTACTAAATTTATTCTTTTTTATCGTTAAATTTTTTACTGTCGGAAAAGAAACATCTCCTTTAATAA
>JBBTGK010000016.1:0-7138 GCA_038060635.1 Cyanobacteriota bacterium
AATATAAAAAATGCTTCCTAAACCTTCTTTTGATTCAACTCTAACATTTCCCTTATTTTTATAAGAGATTTTTTTTACTATACTTAAACCTATACCATCGCCTGATTCAGAAGAGCTTGAATCTACACGATAAAAAACATCCCATATTTTATCAATATGAGTAGATGAAATACCAATTCCTGTATCTTTTATAGAATATAGCACAATATTTTGATTTATTTCGGATGAAAGTTCAAGTATTAGTTGTCTTTGTTTATTTCTATATTTTATAGCATTTTCAATAATGTTTGAAAAAAGCTGATTAATTTGATCATAATCACCATAACAATCATGCAGTTTGTTAAAAATAATTTCTGTATTAGACTCTTCAATTTGAAAAGAAAATGATTTAAGAATATTTTTTATAAGTTTATCAATATCAATTTTCTTAATAATCATTTTAAGTCTTCCAGTTCTTGATATTTTTAAAAGTGAATTAAGAATAGAGTCCATTTTAGTAACATTGCTAAAAATAAAATCAAGTGCTTTAGGAATTTCTTCATTTGTTATTTTTTTAATTTTATCAACTATTTCAGGTTCAAGATTATTTTTAAATGCTAATTCTTTTAAATCAATAAATTTTTTATTTAATCTTTGAGAAAAACCATGTATATTAACTAAAGGTGATCTTAAATCATGAGAGGTTATATAAAGATAATTTTCTAATTCTTTGTTTTTAAATTCTAATTCTGAAGTATATTGAATTAATCGTTGTTCAGCTTTTTTCTTATCATCAATATCAAAAATACTTCCAACCATTCGTGTAGCATTACCATATTCGTCCCATATTGCTTGTCCACTTCCTAAAAACCATTTATATTCACCAGATTTTGTTTTTAAACGATGTTCTGTTTGAAGATTAGCTTTGTTTTTTAAATGATTTTCTATATTTTCAATTGTTAAAGAAAAATCATCTGGATGTAATAAAGATAAAAAATTATTTGTATTAGGTTCTATTTCAAATTCTTCATAACCAAGTAATTCATAAAATTTAGGTGACCACCAATTTAGATCACCCATTTCTATCCAATCCCAAACACCAGAAGCACATCCCTTAATAGCAAGATAAAAACGTTCTTCACTTTCTCGTAATTTTTCTTCAGCTTTTTTTCTTTCTGTAATATCTCTCATAGCTACAACGCGTGCATTTTGACCTTTATAAATAATATCTTTGCCTTGCATTTCTGCATGATATATATTTCCATTTGCTTTTGTACCAGTTATTTCATAAGCATCACTTTTATGCTCATTCATATGTAAAAGAATTAATTCTTTTGATTTAGGCTCTAATTTCATTATTGCTAAGCCATTTTTACCAATTAAATCATCAGGTTTTTCAAATCCAAGAAGATCGGCTAAAACTTGATTTGCATCTAAAATAATTCCTTCCTTATGAATAAGAATACATTCAAAAGAAGCCCCTGCTAAATTTTTAAATCTATTTTCACTTTCTTTAATTTTTTCTTCAGTTTTTTTTCTTTCAGTTATGTTTCTTGAAACATAAAGTAAATGAGTACATTTATTATTGTTATCAAAAATAGGAGTAAGATTAACTTCAGTAAAAAATTGACCATTTATATGATCTAGACTTTCTTCATAATAAATAGTTTTTCCAGTTTTTATAGCTTCATTATATTTGTCAATTACAAACAAACATGTTTTCATATCCAATTGAAAAATATCGAATAAAATTTCTTTTAAATTTTTACCAAAAAAATCATTTTGATTAAAATCTTTTTTATATGATAAAACTGTATCAATATAAGCTTTATTTGCAGAAACTACTCTAAAATTATCTTCTGACTCAACAGATATAAGTAACATTAAGTCTGAACTATGATTATAAATAAGAGCTAATCTTTCTTCACTTTCTTTTAGTTTTTCTTCAGCTTTTTTTCTCTCTGTAATATCTTTAACCGTTGCCATAAAATTTATTATATTTCCATTATTATCTTTTAATGCAGAAGGACTAACAATTACAGGAAAACGTTCTTCATTTTTTCTCATAAAAATCAATTCAAAATTTTCAAAATTTAATTCTATTGATTTCTGAAATGCTTTTTGTATATTATCAGATTCTTCTGGTGGCCAATAGGGAAAATTAGGTGAAGAAATTCCAATAAGTTCTTCTCTACTAAAACCTGTCATTTTACAAAAAGATTCATTAACATCAATTTGTTTTCCATTTGTATCAATCAATGAAAAACCATCACTCATAGAAGAAATAAGTTTTTGTGAGAAATCCTTTTCAGCTTTTAATAATTTTTCAGCTTTTATTTTTTCCGTTATATCATTTGCAAACCCCATAAACCTTTTTTCAGAAAGTTTTACTCCATTTATATTCCAAAAATTAATGCTTCCATCTTTTTTTTTGAATGGTAAATCAATAGTTATTTTTTCATTAGTAATAAAATTACTAAATTCTTCTTTTAATTTTTCTTGATAATAAAAAGGGGTAATTTTTTCATGATTCATTCCAATTAATTCATTTTTAGAATACCCAGTTATTTGACAAGAGGTCTCATTAACATCAATATATGTTCCATTTTCATCTGTTACAAAAATACCAAAAGGGGAATTTTCTATATAACTTTTAAATTTTTCTTCGCTTTCTTTTGTTTTTTTTAATTGAGTAAATAATTCAAAAGCCATTTCAATAGATGATTTTAAAACAAAATCATCCGAATTTTTAATTATATAACCATAACGAGTTATTTCTTTTACTTTTATTACATATTCTTCTTCCGAGTGAGAAGTCATAAATACAATAGGAATATGTCTTTGGGCAAGAATTTGTTTTGCAGATTCTGTACCATCAATACCTTTACCAAGATTAATATCCATAAGAATTAAACTAATATTTTCATTTTCAAGTGCAATTTGAACTGCTTTTTCGCCCTTATTTGCTGTAATAACATCATAACCAAAACTTTTTATTTTTTGTGAGGTTGCCATTGCAATAACAATCTCATCTTCAACAAGAAGTATTGATTTTTTATTTTTTTTTGGCATTTAAAACTCCAAATTATTAATTTATTTATATTTTTATTATAAATCAAATTCTAATATACATTTAGTTCCATTTTCATTTATGATTTTAAAATTACCTTCAATTTGTTCGGCAAGACCTTTTACAAGTTTTAAACCAAATCCTTTAGAATTTTCAATATCAAAATTTGCATAAAAACCATCTCCATTATCTGATAAGGTTAGAATAACATGATTATTTTTATTAATAAATGAAATAAATAATTCTGCTTTTTTTGTATTTTTAAAAGCGTATTTTATTGAATTAGTCAAAAGTTCATTTAAAATAATACCAATAGGTGAAAGTATTTTTATATCCATACTAAAATTGTCAATTTCTTTTTTTATTATTACATTATTAGAATTAGGTAAATTTAAAATTATTTCATCAATTAAAGTCAATAAATAATTTTTAACATCTAAAATTTTAATATTTTCCGCCATATATAATTTATCATAAAGAACCATCATACTTCTTATTCTATTTTTAGTTATATTTAATGCTTCTGTAGTTTGAATATTATCTATTTCTGTAGATTGAAGTTGTATAAGACTAATTATTATATTCATATTATTTTTTATTCGATGATGAACTTCTTTAATAAGTAAATCTTTTTCTTTTAATAATTTTTTTATTTGTTTTTCAGATTCTTTTCTTTGTGTAATATCTCTCAAAATAACCAATGTAAATAATTCATCATTCAAAATATATCCTGAAGATGCAACTTCCATGTCAAACTCAAAACCATTTTTTCTTAACCCTCTTGTTTCATAATTTACAGCACCTTTTTGCTCAGATTTTTTTTTAATTTTTTCAATTATTTCTTCTCTTGAATCTATTGCAATTAAATTAAGAATTGATGTATTAATAAGTTCATTTTCAGAATATCCAAACATATCAAGATAAGAAGGATTTACAAAAACATGAATACCATATTTTGATACTCCAATTGCATCCATAGAATTTTCAAATACAGCTCGAAGCCTCGTCTCACTTTCAAAAAAAGCCGATTCCATTTCTTTAAGTTTATTTTCATTTTTAATATCCTTAGATATTCTTTTTATAATTTCTGGCAATAATTCAAGGAAATGTATATCTTTTATAATGTAATCACGAGCTTCTAATTTCATCATTTCTACAGCAATTAATTCATCGCCTTTTCCTGTGCAAACTATAAAAGGAGGAAGATTAATATTTCTTTTTTTTAATTTTTCAATCAATTCTTTTCCATTCATATCTGGAAGACTATAATCAAGAATTATAAGATAGGGTGTATTTTTTTCTAAAAAATTAATTGCATCATAACCTGATTTTGAACAAAAAATATCATAACCTAATTCTTCTAATTTTTCTTTTAGAAGTTCAGTTACTCCAGGATCATCTTCAATAACATGTACTAGCATAAAAATTTTACCAACCAGTTTTAAATACAAAAAATAGTTTTGAATATTACTTTAATTTTAATTATGTCATTAATATATTTTTAGCTGTTATTTATAATTTAATTATTATTATTTTATCATGTTAATAACTTAACTTAAAGAAATTAATTTTTTTATTCTATTAAAAATAATTATTAGTAAAATAGGTTATAATTTATTTTGTAAATTATGCGTTACTTATTTATATTTTATATGAAAAAAATATTTCTTTTTTTTGCATTATCTTTTCTGAGTTGTAATACTCCTGCATCAAATAATCAACAAAATGATAAAGAAAAAATTTCTATTAATGATACTAAAAAAGATGAAATTATAGCCAAAAAAGATGATAAAGTAACTTTAGATAAAGAATCTATAAAAATATCTGAAATAAAACCCTCTATTTTACCTTCAAATATTTCAGAATTAAATAAAAATGATAAAAAAGTAAACCCTAAATATGCTATTTATTATCCAACTTCTTCTAAGGATCAAGGTATTTTAAATATTATATTTAAAGATGAATATAAAATAAGAAATTATTATGGAGAATTTGTTTCAAAAACGGGTGAAAATATTTCCTTTATTAATCAAATAATAAAAAAATATAATGTAAAAATAGATCCAGAATCTGATTTTTCAAAAATAGCTAATGAAAAAGAATTAGAGTTTAAATCAGAACAAGAAAAAGATTTAACCTTAAAAGATGGTTTTTATAATCCTAATAAGCTATCTATTTATAAATTAGAAGTTAATAATATAGATATTTCTTATTTTATTAATAAACTAAAAAATGAAAAGTATATTTTAAACATAAATTACTTTCAAAACCTAATACCAAATAAAGATAATATATATCAACCATTATTTAATACAAACTCTTTTTTAAAAGATATATCATCTTTTTGTAACACTTCAGATATATCAAAAATATTTCAGCAAGATAGAGCAATATATGCACCAACTTTTATTTATTTTGATAAAAGTTGCAACGAGTTGAATAATTCAAATCATAATCCAATTATAGAAGATAAAAATTTATTAGCTGAAAGGTATCAAGATATTAAATCTAAAATAAGTGAAATAGGATGTTATGAAGAACATTTTGTTTTTTCTGGAACATGTGGTAATTATGGGGCAATATATATAAAACATTTAAGTGCAAAATATTAACTTTATAAAATTGAGGATAAAATGAAAATAAATATAAGTATTTTTTTAGCAATTCTAATTGCTAGTTGTACATCTTTAAATAATACAAATCTAAATAATGAAAAAAATAATTCAATATTAAAAGAAAATAATACTAAAACATCTGATATAAAACAAAATATCTTACCTAGTTTAAATACTAATAATAAAATTGAAGAAAATAACAATAATGTTGTAAAAAATACTGAAAATATATTTCAAAAACAAAATGATATATTAGAATACGAAAAAAAATTTGCTACTTATTATCCTGTACCAGCAGAAAAAGGTTCTGGAATTTTAAAAATAATATTTAAAGAAAACTATAAAGTAAGATATTATTCATTAGACAAACTTTTTATTTCAAATATCAAAGAACCTTTAAAAATTTTAAATAATTTAATAGAAACTAAAAAAATACTTTTTAAATCAGGCAATGATATGTCTCTTTTATCTCAAATTGAAATAAAAGAAATAGAAAATAAATCAAATAATGAATTTGAATTAAATAAAATAAACGGAAATATAGAGCCTAATAAGCTTTCTATTTTTAATGTAGAGTTTAGGAGAATGGATTTATCTAAAATTATTGATAAACTAAAAAATGAACCATCAATTTTAAGTGTTAATTTTTCCGATGATAGTGATGGCAGATTTATTACAAATAGAAGTTATGGAATATTATCTTATTATAATGATTATTATAGTAATTGTGAAAAAAATGAACCGCCAAAAGAAGAAATAAAAAATAGTTTTAAAAGACCATTTCAAATAAAAAGTGATTTTAATCTCAATTTTCCTATAGAATATATCTATTTTGAGCAATCTTGTCTGGATAATGTTCAATATAGATCTGGTTTTTATATAACTTTAGATCCTTACAAAAATTTTCTTGATTATAAAGATAAAATGGAAAAACTTGGATGTTATGCAGACTATTTAACTTTTACAGGAAATTGTGGAAATTACGGAGCTGTTCATATAAGAAAAATAGTAAATACACCTGCTTTAATTCCAAATGCAACGGCTTCACCTACATCATCAAGTATTCCAAATGGAAGTTCTGGCTCTTCTTCTGGTGGAAGTGCTATCACAACAAATGGTACTTTTAGTTCTACTCCTACTCTAAGAGATATAGATGATTTCTAAAAAAACTATTTATTTTGTGCTTCAAATTTTTGCAAAATATTATAGTATTTAACGCCATCTTCATCAGAAACTTTGGTAGGATCTTCTTTAAACTTCTTTTCTATTTCTAAAGCCCAAGAAAGTTCTTCTTTAGTAGGAGCTTTGTTTTCTTCTATTTTAATTGATTTTTCATTAGTTTTTGAATTACTCAAAGCTTTATTTAATAATAATGATCCAGACATTCCAACAGCAGTTGAACCTACTGATGAGATTAAAATATTAACACCAAAAGCTTTAGGATATTTTAGAGTTAAAGCTGTTGCAACTGTTA
>JBBTGK010000016.1:7148-13133 GCA_038060635.1 Cyanobacteriota bacterium
TGTTAAACCTATTGCTATACTTGTTTTAGGATTATTTTTTATAGGATTAACAACATATTTATTTAGTGGTTTAGCAACATATTTTGCCATAGAATCTGCAAAAGGTTTTGAAAGATTTTCTGGAATATATTTTTCAAGTTTATTTTCAACTTTTTCACCAATAGTTTTGCTATAAGCATTTGAAGCGACAAGACCTAAACCTGTACCAATTACCATAGTAGCTAAAGGATTTATTTTTTTTCCTGCAATTTTTGTGGCAACAGCAACAGCAGAAAGACTTCCTGCTTCAAAAAAAGACCAACTAACAAAAGAATTAGCTGTTTTAGCAACATATTTTTTTGAATCAATTTTTCCTTTTTCATAATCAAAACTATTAAAAACAGCATCTATAGGAACTCCTATTGCACCTGAATTTAAAATTTTCTTTGTATTTGATAATACAGCTTGATTCGTTGCAAGTTTAACACTTCCATCAATTATATTAATAGGTTTAATTTTTGAATTTTTTAATTCTTTTATACTAAGAACTTCTGCTTTAGCAGGTAAAATTGAATTAGATGGAGGTTCTATATTTTTTAAAGTAGTTACAGGATTTTTTTTAGGTTCAACATCTACCTTAAGTGAAATTTTATTTATATTTGTATTTAAAGTAGTCATATCTATTTATTAGCTTTTTTAAATTCTTTAAAATAGTCTTGAACTTTATCTAAATAAGATTGAGAAAAATCACCTATTTTTTCAGCTAATTCTTTTTTACTTCCAACATCAGAAATAATTTCATTAGTTTTACCAGATGTTGCATGAGCTTTTGATACAACTAAAGCAACAGATTCTACATAATCTTTAAATTCAGAAAAAGTATTTAATTTTTCAATTGGAACTTTATTATTTGAAGGGGATACTTCTCTTACAAAAAAATCTTTTCCATTCATTCTAGTTACACCAAGAAAAGGATCCGAAGATGGTTGGAAATTTTTTGTAGCATCTATTACTCTTTGTGCCTGATTTCCAGTTTGTTTACCCAAAGCATTAATAGAGTTAGGTTGAACAGCTTCTTTTAATTCTAAAACAACTTGTTCTTTTTTACCTTTCCCTGCACCTTCTAGTAGAACAACATATCGTTCTCTTCCCAAACTACCTTTCCCTGCAATTATAAAAGCAGAATCTTTTATTTTGAAAAAATCAGCTCCTTCAGGTCTTCCCTTTGCATAAGCTTTTATACCTGCTTCAATTTCTTTTTTTACTTCAGGAGAAATAGGTCTTATTTTATCATTAAAAATAAATTTTCCATCTTTAGTTAATTCTTTAACAAAATCTTTTTGAGAAGCTTCTTCAGATGTTTTTATTGTTTTTTCAACATGTTTGCCAAAAGTTTTGCTTTTAGTAAGTGGTTCTGAAACTTTATCAGTTTTTTCTTGGAATTTTTTTAAACCATCAACATAATCTTTTGCAAAAATTTCAACCAATTCTTTTCCTTCTTTTTCACTTAAGCCATTTTGTTTTGCAGCTAAACGAATACTACTTCCTACTCTTGCCAAATCCCATGTATAAGGTGCTACAACAGCTTCATCAAAATCATTTATTCCAAAAGCAACTTTACCTTCACCTGTTTTGTATGTACCAAAGTTTTCAAGATGAATATCTTGAGCTATAGGAATTTTAACTTTAGTTTGAAGTTGTTTAGATCCTTGAACATTAGAGACAAAAAGATAATCAGTTGCTCTATCAAAAGCAAAAGGTGAATCACTCATAGAACGATATTTGAGTGCAACTAGTTCAGGTGTTTTTTCAGCATATTTTTTATTAGCTTGTTCTATCATTTTTACTGCATCTTTTGAGGTTAAATCACCTGTTTTAGATACCACTTCCTTTACAACAGCATCTTCGACAAAAGAAACATTCATTAAAGAAGAAAGTTTTCCTTTAGAAAGAGCATCTTTAGAAAGTTTAATTGTTTCTGTGGTAAGCTTTTGAGAAGTTTTTTCACCAATTACTTTTGTTGCATCACCAATACCAGCTTCAACTGTTTTTTCAGCATTTTTAACAACAGTTTCAGATGATTTTTCTGAGAACTTTTTTGTAAAAGCTTCAGAAATTTTGTTTTGCAAACTCGAAAGGCTCATAAATCAATAAATTTCCTTAATAGTTATTTTTGATCAGAATAAAACTTATCATATTTTAGTTATAGGATATTTAAAGATAAAACTTGTTACTTATTTTTTATTATAAAACCCATATTTCATAATTTTTTAATGCTATTAAAATAATATGATATAATTACACCTAGTTTTTATACAAACTAATAATTTGTTTTTTTAAGGTATTGTAATGTCTAAACTAGTTGAAGAAGAAAAAATTGAAGAATTAAAAGAGCTTGGCGGAGATGAATTTATAGAAGAAATTTTCACTCTTTTTTTATCTCAGTCGGAAGAAATATATAAAGAAATAAAAATGGCTATAGAAACTAAAAATCTTGATATGTTATATAAAGCTGGACATAAATTAAAAGGTTCTTGTCTTAATGTTGGAACTAATAAATTAGCTGATATTTCAAAAACTCTTGAATTAAAAGGGAAACAAAATGATTTATCTGATTTAGATTCTCTTTTTGTTGAATTTACTTCAACTTATGATGAAACAGTTCAAGCTGTATCAAAATATATCAATCATTAAACTATTAAAAAAACTAAATTAATCATCCATAAAAAATTATGAAAACTGTATCTTTTATAACGCTTGGTTGCAGAGCTAACCAAGCTGAGAGTAATGAATATAACGAAGGTATGCTAGAAGCTGGTTGGGAGGTTCTTGACCCAACTCTAAATTTATCTGGAGCTTATATAATAAATACCTGTACTGTTACAAATGAAGCTGAAAGACAATCTAGGCAATTAATAAGAAAAATATCAAAAAATAATCCTAACTCAAAAATAATAGTTACAGGTTGTTCAAGTAAATATTTAGAAAGTAATAGAGATGTAAAATCTAAAGTAAGCCTTTTTATTCCTAATTTAGAAAAAGATAAGTTTGTAGAAAAAATATATGAACACTTAGGCGTTGAAAAAGCGTTTGATCCTATGAGTGTTATTCCTCCTGTAGAAAAATCTGAAAGTACTCGGTTAAATGTAAAAATATCTGATGGCTGTAATTGGGCTTGTTCTTTTTGTATCATACCAAGAGTAAGAGGAAAACTTAGAAGTATGAGCGAAGAAGATGTTTTACAAAAAATAAAAAGAGCTGAATTTATGGGTTATAAAGAAATTGTACTTACAGCAATACAACTTGGTGGATATGGTAAAGATTTGGGTAGAAATGGTTTAGAAATACTTATTCCTAAATTATTAAAAGAAACTAATATTCCAAGAATAAGATTGAGTTCAATCGAACCGACAGATGTTTCTGACAAATTAATAGAAGAACTTGGTAAATCTGATAGGATTTGTAATCAATTTCATATACCAATACAAAGTGGTTCAGATAGAGTTTTAGATCTTATGAAAAGAAGATATGATAGAGCTGAATATGCAGATAGAATTAATACATTAAGAAAACATATTCCTAATTTGACACTTACAACTGATATAATGATTGGTTTTCCATCAGAAACAGAACAAGATTTCCAAGATTCATGTGAATTTGTTCAAACGTTAGGATTTAATAAATTACATATTTTCCCTTATTCTGACAGATACGGTACAGCTGCATCAAAAATGAGTGAAAAAATTTCTCCTGAAGTTATGAAAGAAAGAAAAAAAATTCTTTCTGATATTGATAAAGTTCTTTATAAAAAATGGCTCGATTCTTCTATTGGAACAGTAAAAGAAGTTTTAGTAGAATCAACAAAAACATACTCAGAATACATTCAAGGAACTTCAAAAGATTATTATAAGGTTAATTTTGTAAGTAATAAACACAATAAAAATGACCTAGTAAATGTAAAAATAATAGAAGCTGATCATGAAAATATGTGTTTATTAGGAGTTTTAGAAAACTAAATCCCAGAGTACTGGCGCCCGTTTTTATTAAAACCAAAGCAAAGCTTTGGTTTTAATAAAATAAATTATTTGTATGTTATAGCAGTACCATTAGCACTAACCATAAGCATATTACTAGAATGTCCAGAACTTATGGTTTGGTAGTCTAAATCTATACCAACAACTGCATTAGCACCTAAATCTTCAGCTTGACTTAACATTTCTTGCATAGCAATATCTTTAGCTTTTCTTAATTCTGATTCATACGAAGCAGATCTTCCACCTATAATATCTCTTATAGAAGCAAAAAAATCTTTGAATATATTTGCACCTAAAATAGCTTCACCAGTTACTATTCCATGATATTGAACAATTTCTTTACCTTCTATTGAATTTGTAGTTGTTACAATCATTTTTGTACCTATATTTTATAATAATATGAATATACTATCATGATGATTGAATTCTAACAATAATAGTAATTAATTTTATTTAAAAACTCTATTTACTTTTTTATATAGAAAATAAACTCCAGAGTACTTTGCTCTGTTTGTATTAATAAAATAAAATTTCTCTTGCTTTTTCAATATCATTACTTATTATTCTATCTTCTTTAAGATGTTTTATTTCTTTTCTTATTTTTTCATAAAAAAATCTTGCTCCAATACCTGTTTTTAATGGTTTTCTAAAATCTAAACCTTGAGATGCACATAAAGCTTCAATTGATAAAATATATTCGGTATTTTTTAAAATTTCATAGCTTTTTCTTGAGGCAATAGTTCCCATACTTACATGATCTTCTTGATTGGCAGATGTTGGTATAGAATCGACACTTGCAGGATGAGCCAAACTTTTATTTTCTGAAACTAAAGATGCTGCGGTATATTGAGCTATCATATAACCTGAATTTATTCCTCCATCATTTGTTAAAAAAGCTGGTAAACCATTACTTAATGAAGGATTAACCATTCTTTCTATTCTTCTTTCTGAAATATTACCTAATTCTGATAAAGCTATAGAAACAAAATCCATAACAATTGCAATCGGCTCACCATGAAAATTTCCTCCACTTATTACTTCTTCGCTATCTGGTAAAATAATAGGATTATCTGTAACAGAGTTTATTTCTACAACTAAAACACTTTCTGCATAATCAATGGCATCTCTTACCGCACCATGAACTTGAGGTAAACATCTTATAGAATAGGCATCTTGGACTTGATCACAATCTGGATGAGATTCCATAATTTCACTACCTTTTAATAAATCAAACATATTTCTAGCTGATGTTACTTGTCCTTTATGAGGTCTTATTACATGAATTTCTTCTCTAAAAGATTGATTGGTACATTTTAAAGCATCAACAGTCATTGCTGCAATTCCTTCTGATATATCTAGCATTCTTTTTGCTTTTGAAATAACTACAGATGAAACAGCACACATTGCTTGAGTGCCATTGATAAGAGCTAAACCTTCTTTCGCTTTTAGTTTTATAGGCAAAATTTTATTTATTTTTAATACTTCTTCTGTGTCCAAAACTTTTGATTTATAAAGAACTTTTCCTAATCCAATAATAGGTAAAATCATGTGTGAAAGAGGAGCTAAATCTCCACTAGCACCAACAGAACCTTTACATGGAATTAATGGAGTTATTCCTAAATTCAAAAAATCAATTAATCTTTGAACAACTTCCAAACGAATTCCTGAAAAACCTTTCGCTAAAGAATTTACTCTTAATAAAAGCATTGCTCTTGAAATTTGCTCTTCAAAAAAATCGCCTACGCCACTAGAATGACTTATTATTAGGTTTTCTTGTAATTTTTCTATTTTGTCTTCAGGAATAACAACATTTTTTAAAAAACCAAAGCCTGTATTTATTCCATAAACTATTTTATTACTAGCTATTATTTTTTCTACAATTTCTCTTGATTTAGTTATTTTTATTTTAGAATCTTCTGATAATTCTACAAAAAAATTATTTTTTGAAACTTTTTCAACAAAATCCAATGTT
>JBBTGK010000017.1:0-7742 GCA_038060635.1 Cyanobacteriota bacterium
TGTATTATACTACAAGGCTCTCTTTTTCTATATTCTAGCCTTTAGTAAAATATGAACTATACTTTAGCTTTATTTAATATTCTTGCTTTATGGAATGGTTTAGATGAAGATAAAAACGGGGTATTTAAGATTTCTATAGCAAATTTCTCAATTTAAAAAAACAAAAAAATCCTGCAAAAAAGTATCCTTCAAAATACTTTAGCTTTGCTATGAATATTTAAAATAAAGAAGGCATAGATTTAAAGCCAAATTTTACTAATCTTTTAACAAAATTTTCTGGTGTTGGTTCTGCAAATTTAGAATTAGCTTTATCTTTATTCCAAACTTTCTCAACAAATTGCTTAGTAAAATTAGGATCATCTATTACATAGTTTATTTCTTGATTTGTATTCATTGCTCTTACATCTTTATTTGCAGATCCCAAACAAACCATATCATCAACAACAGTTGCTTTTAGATGATTAAAACTTTCTTTTCCGCTAGTATTATATTTATAAGTATTTGCTCCTGCAGCATATAATTCATCAAGAGTATTATCATCTAAATGTTGCATTATTTTTACATCATTAGAATTAGGGAAAATAATATCTACTTTAACTTTACGTTTTATGGCTTCTTTTAACGCATTTATTGTTTCAGGGTCATTAAAATAAGGGTCTTGAACTAAAATTCTTTCTTTTGCATTATTTATAGCATTAAGCATCCAATCTTTTATACTCTTCTTTTTATCTGTTGGATCTGTTGTTAAAAGTCTTACTTTGCTACCGTCTATATCTTTTGGTAAATCATCATTTTTAGTATTAAAAGATGATGGTGGCGGAGCTTTTTCTAATTTATCTCCAGATGAAAAACTCCAATGTTTATAAAAATCATTAAGAGTATCACTCATAACAGGCCCTTGAACTTCTACAAGCATATCATGCCATTTTCCTTTTGTTAGATATTCATTACCTATATTAGCTCCACCAGTTAATGCCGCTTTATTATCAAAAATATATAATTTTCTATGATATGCAGAAAGTCCTCTTGATTCTATTACATTATCAAAACTACCTTTGTTTTTTATAACTTTAACACCAGCATCTCTCATTTTTTTATATAAAGGAAATTCTTTAGTATTAGAAAAAGAATCAACTATAACTCTTACATCTAAACCTTGTTTTGCTTTTTTTATAAGCATATCACCAATTTCTTTTCCCTTGTCATCATTATGAAAAAGAAAGGCTTCCATGTATATACTTTTAGTTGAATTTTCTATTCGAGTTTTTAATCTTTCAAAACATGCTTCACCATCTATAAACATAGAAACGCTATTATTTTCTCTTGATTTTGTTCCTGTAAGTTTATCAATTTTTGATTCAAAATTTGCTTTATCTGCTTTTTTCTGAGCTTCTGAAATAACAGGTGTTTTTATATTATTTAATTTATCTAATGTTTTTTTTCTTTCATTTTTTATTTCATAAATATTTTTTGACTGTAAAATAGGGAAGTTTTTAAAAGAACTATCTATTAATATTTCTCCTGCAAAAGATGACATTTGATTAGCAACAATAGAGCCTCCACCAGAAAGAAGTGATTGGCCTGTAGCATTTACGAGTGTTTTTGCATCATAAGTTGCATGTGAAACAAAATTCTTTACAAGACCTAAATAATTACTACTCTTATAGTTTTTATATCCTGCCATTTCTATCATTTGTTTTGCTTTAAAATTATCTTTTATTTTTCCATATTCAGAAGAGGCTTCTTCATACTTCCCAGTTTTTTCAAATTTTTTAGCAGATTTTAAATGACCAATATCATCTAATATTTTATGAACACCATATTCATTAACATAAAAAGAAGGATCTGTACATTCTAGATCAAGACCTGTAGCTACTGTTTCTAAAAAAACTCTTCTTTCTGTATTAGACAGATTTTGATAAAGAGAATCAAATGAAGTACTAGTCATATCTAACCCGTTACTCCACTGACTCATAACTGTTTTCAATTCACCTTTACTAACAGCTTCTTTTAATATTTTATTTATTCCTTGTTCTTCTTTTTTCTCTGTATAACCAATTTTTAAACTATATAATAAAACTACTTTTTGTTCTGGTGTGGTTAATTTAAGTAGTTCTGGGGTTTCTACTATTTTTCTTGCTCCCCAATCATCCATATTAGATGCCATAACACCCGTGTTAGATAGATCTACAAAAATACTTTCCATTAATAAATCAGCTCTACCTGCTTTTTTTTCATCAGCAATTGCTTTATTTATTCCATCTACAGATAATTTATACATTTCAGGTTTCAATGTTTTAAAAGATTCTATATAAAAGGAAATTGCTTTTATTAACCTTGTTTTCTGATCTGGAGTAGTAAATTTTCTTAAATTATCATTATTTAATATCTCTATTGAAGCATTTACCTCATCTCCTGATAATTTTTCTAAAATACCTTTATCTATTTTGTCATATAATTTAGTAAATTTTGCATAATTTTCATTATCAGTTGAACTGCCTTTCTTTTCTATTTTAATTAAAGGTACAGCATTTGCAGGTATTATTTTTGAGCTTTTTAATTTTGTTGAAGATAGTGAGTCAGCTGATGTTTGAGGTTGTTCTTGAACTACATTTTTTATTTCAGTTGTATTTTTAGGTTTATTTTTATCACTATTTAAATTTATTAGTGATGAATCTATTTTTGCAAAACCATTTATTGTCATAATTTTTACTTTTTATACCTTGTCATATCTGACGCAACTGACGTAACAACACTAAGTGCTGTTGCACCCCAAGCAATTGGTGTTCCCACTCCAGTCGCTGTACAAACCATAGAAACTGCATCAAGTCCAACAGTTGCCCAGGCTAAAACTTTACTTTTCATGGTTGCATTTTTATCTTTAGAAAGTTCGTAAGCATATTTAGCATCATATAAAGTAAAACCAGCTTCTATTAAGGCTCCAACAATAGGGACAGCAGCAGAAATTCTTTTTGAAGCTTCTTGCCCACCTTTTTTTGCAACATTCGCAGCACTTTTTTCGAGAATTTTAAGAGTAACTTCTTCTCCTGCACTCATAAAAACAGTTTGAGAACCATTTACCCATAAACTTTTTAAAAAAGCTTTTTCAACAGTTGCACCAACAGTTTTAGTAGCAATTTTTGCTACGTTTTCAGAAATGACTTTGGTTTCAACTTTGGCAATACTTTTTGAAGCTGTCTGAATAGAAATTTTTGAAACAGACGATATAATTGCTTTAGATGCAACACCTTCAATTTTTTGTTTGGTGAGGGAAGGATCAGATAAAAAATTAATTGGTTCTGATTTTATTGGGGCAGAAGATTTTTTATCTATATTTTTATTATCTTTTGGTAAAAGATCAGAAACTTCTTTATCAACTTGATCAACTTTTTTTATTTGAGGAATTTTAGGAAGATCAATTGTTTGAGCAACTGAAGAACCTGATATTTTAGCTTCCATAAAATCCTCTTAATATTCTAACGTGAATAATCTGAACCGATTGAAGTTCCTATTCCTAGTATTGTTGCTGCCCAACCAATAGGTTTTCCTTTTCCTGTTGCTGTAGTTACAGTTGAAACTACATCAAGACCAACTGTACTCCATGCTAAAACTTTACTCATTGTACTTGCTTTAGAATCTTTTGATTTTTCAACAGCATCTTTAACGTCCCAAGCTGTTATACCAACACTAACCGCAGTACTTATATATGGAACAGCTTTCGCTACTTTTACTGCAAATTTTGTACTACCTTTTGCTGCAACTTCTACAGTTGCTTTTTCGACTGCTATTGCTGCTTCTTTTTGAAGTGTTTTAGAACCAATCTTTGTTGTTACTTGCTCTCCAGCAGTTGTAAGAACTTTTTTTATAGCTGTTTCTGTACCTGTTTTCATTCCGATAGAAATAGCTTTTTCTCCAGCACCAACAACTGTTTTAACTAATGCTTGAGCAGTATTTTTTGGAAGAGATTTTAAACCACCTTTTAATAAAATTTCAGATGATTCATAAGCACTTTTTTCTAAAGCTCTAACAAGGTTTCCTGATTCTCTAGCGGCTTCTCTAACACCAATAGGCATCACTCCTTTTCCTGTAAGAGTTCCAACTGTTTTAAGCATACCTTCTGTTGCTCCAGCAGTAATTTTTTCCCCAACTGAAGCACCTGTTTTAGCCGCTATTTTTTTTGCAGTAACGGTTGCAATAACAGAGGTTAATTCTTTCTCTACAGCAGTTTCAGTTGCTTTAGTTATAAACCTTGTAGCTGTATTTGTCAAAAATTTTTGCCCAGCATAAGATTCTAAATGAACAAGTATTTTTGATTTAGAATGATCTTTACTTGAGACACCCTTATAATCATTTTCTTCAGGTAATCCTTCTTGACGCTCAACTTGTCCAAGAGGTGGCAAATCTTCATCAGACATTTGATTTCCATCTGTTTGAATAGAAGGTTCATTTTTTTGTACTACAAAACTATCTAAAGACGGTAGATCTCCATTTGTTTCTTCTTGTTGTTGAATAGGTTGTTCTGAATTTTCAAAGCTAACACCAGAAGATGGAACTCGACCTTTAGTACCTGTTGCAGTATTTAACGAAGATTGATCTTGTAAAATAACATCAATTGAAGGTAAATCTTCATTTCCTTGATTTTGAACAGGAGGGTTTTTTACTACTGTATTTATGTTAGGTAAGTCATAATTATTAGAATAACCACCTACACCCAATTCGTTTCCCATTTACTACGCCTCTAAAAATTAAACAAGTCATAATTACTTATAGTAAAAAACAATAAAAAACTTTCTTATTTTAAACTTAAGATAACCATAATTTTATTATTTATTAATCTAAAAAGTAAGAAGTAAGAAGTGATGAGCAAAGATTTGATTCATCAAATCTTTTATGGGGCAAAGAAATTATCTAAATTAATGAATATAAATTATTAAAGAATTACAATTATTTTCTCTTTTAACTTTTCACTTCTTACTCATCACTATTCATGATTTTGTATTCAAAAAATTCTCTAATCTTTTAACTGCTTCTTCAGCAGATTTATGATGTGGGTCTAGTATTAAAATTTCTTGATAAAGTTCTTCAGCTTTTTCAAAATCAGCTTTTTCTTCATAAAGAATTGCTAAAATTTCTAATGCTTCTAAATTTGTCCTATCTATTTCTAATGCTTTTGATAAATATGGTATAGCTTCAGGATTTAAGCCTAGTTCTATTAAAACTAATGCCGATTTTATATAAGGAGATAAAAGATCTGGTTTAATTTTAATTATTTTATCATATTCTTTTAAAGACATCTTATATCTTCCCATTCTGTAATAAGATTCTGCAACTCCTGCTCTAGCATTAATATTTTCAGGGTCTTCGATTAAAACATATAAAAGATTTGCAATGGCTGGGTAATATTCTTTTAGAGAAAGAGAAACCATACCAAGCATAAATGAAACTTGTATATTCGAAGAATCTATTTGTATAAGTTTTTCTAAAGATTTTTTTGCTTTAGGTAGTTGATCTGTTTGAATATAAAGAGTAGAAATATTATGATATGTATTAAAATTATTTGGATCTATCTGTAATGCTTTTAAAAAAGCTGTTTCTGATTTTTCTATTTCCATTTTATAAAGATAACAGCTACCAATATTCTGATATGCTTCCAATATTCTTGAATCTAGTTTTATTGCTTTTTCAAGAAGATCTATTGCTGTATCAATTTCTTTTTTCATTAATTTTAGCATACCTAAATTGGTATAAAGTATTGCAGAATCTGGATAGACTTTTAATCCATCTTGTATTGCTTTTTCTGCATTCTCATTATCGCCTTTTTTTATAAAATCAGCTGTTCTAAAAAGAATTTCATCAAGTTTTTCCATAACAAATCCAACAAAGTAATAATAAAATAAATTATCTTTAAATTCTACAACAAAAACAAATATAAGAAAAGAAAAAAACAAGGTTGTTTTAACCTTGTTTTTTTAATATAATTATTTCTAATTTAGTTAAGAAGTGCTGTTTTATAATAAATCTCAGAGTTCTTTAGGACCTTTATATTAACACCAAATCAAATCTTTATTGTATTATTAATAAAAATAAAATTACTGAACTAAAAAAGTAAGTGTTTCTTGAAATCCACTTTTTGAATGAGCATCAGGAGCGAGTAAAAACTTTTCTTTTGGTTTAGAATTTCTTTGTTTCTCTTGTATATTTCTTAATTCTTTATCTAATTTACCAATTATTTCTCTGAATTTTTCAAATAGATCTGTAATATCTGGGTTGTCAACCATTTCAAGGTTCATCATTGACTCTAATTCATCAGCATTTTTTATTAATTCTTCTATACTTTTTGCCATTTCTTCATCAACTGTATCATTCATTTTATTTGTAGGAGAATTATTGTTTGTCATAATTTTCAAAGGAGAATCTGTTTTGCTAGAAACTTCACCAGATTGCTCTAATAACGAATTAAGCTTTTCAAGAGAAGACATTAATGATGAATATCTTGAATCACCTTTAGCTGTTTTTACAATTTTCAAAAATTCAGGATTAGATAGTAAAGAAACATATTCCTGATTAGTTTGAGCTTTAATTCCTGACAATTCCATAATACATAAACTCCTTAAATAATAAAAATCAAAATTTTTTATATAACTAACATAATACACTATAGACCCCTGAATTAAAAATCAAGGGTTTATTAGTATTATATAAACTAAGATTGCTGAGGTGCAGCAGAAGCATCCCATTTTGTTTGAAGAATAGAAAACATAGCGTTCACAGGGTTATATTTTATTCTAACCGTAGATTGAACATTTCCACCACTTGGCGATGCTACTTGAACTTGAAGAGATATATCTTTGCCAAGATTACTATTCCAAAGTCCCAAAGTAAATACATCTCTATATTCTTTACTATTCATTGCATCTATAAGTATTTTTGCAAAAACATTACTATCTTTAACTTTAGTCGCTGTTTGAGTACTTCCTAATCCTCTTAACGCATTAATATATTCGTTATAAGCTCTTTCAGACATAGGTGTACTTGTACCTGTTGCGGCAGGAACAGTTAATCCTGTTGATGGTTCAACATGTGCAAAAACTGGTTCTGCTGGTAAAACTACTGGATATATACCTGCATAAAGAGCAGGAGTAATCAAGTTTGTCATAATTTTTGATTGCCATCCAGATAACATTGTTCCAGCATTAGTTGCTGTAGTTAATTCAGTTGATTTATCATCACCTGTTTTGCTTCTAACAGTAGAAATTTTTGAAGAAATCCAATTGGTAATATCTTTATCATTACCTGGATCTGCTTTTACGCTAAAGAAATCTCCTGCACCATCTCTTGGTGCTAAATTATCATCAAACAATATTTGAGCTGCTATAACATTATCACCTTCTTGTAAAAATGAACCAATATTATATTGACCTGCTGCGAATGGAGAAACAATATTTCCATTAACAATTAAATTCATTGTTGCTGTATTAGCGTTTTGGGTACCAACATTTATTATAACATTTCTTGGATCATATCTTGGTGTGTTGACATAGAAAGGCTCTTGTTTTGCTTCATAAGTAAGAGTTTGAAAATCTTTTCTTTCAAGAGTAAAAGTTTTTCTGAAACCAACATTAACATCATCAAAAGTGTCATCTGTTCCACCTTGAACTGAGGTTGCTTGACCTGTTTTTGGATCAACAAACTGAAATGTATTTCCGTTTGGATCATCTCTTTTTTTGCTATCGTAAAATATA
>JBBTGK010000018.1:0-21775 GCA_038060635.1 Cyanobacteriota bacterium
ATTGTTATTATAGCTAGGACGAGAATCAGGTCTGTTGTTATCGTAGCTAGGACGAGAGTCAGGTCTGTTGTTATTATAATTTGGACGAGAATCAGATCTATTGTTATTATAATTAGGACGGCTATTGTATCCGCCTTTATATCCTTCATTAGAAACGTTTTCGTCAACATATCTTGGAGAATATTCTCTATCATCTTCAGAAACAATATCATTCACAAGAGATATAACAACTCTTCTTCTTGGTTCTAAACCAATACTTTTTGTGACTAATTCAGTAAATTCTTTTACAGTTTCATGAACAATTCTTCTATCAAATGCACTCATTGGTTTAAGAGTTACTCTTCTTCCTGTATGCTCTACACTACCAGCTATTTTTCTTATTGTTTCTCTTAATTTTTCGTGTTGTTTTTCTCTATATTTTGATATATCTATATTAAATTTAAATTTAGATTCATGCATTATCTGATTTACTATATATTGAAGCGAATCAAGTGTTTGACCTCTTTTTCCTATAAAAATACCTATATCTTCTTCAGGAACATCAAAACTTGTTTTTATTATATTATCTACTCCTAAGGTAACTTCTAAAGAACTAAAGTTAACTTCTAATTCGGTTAAAAATTTTGATAGTACATTTTTTGCATTACTAACTTCTGGTATGTCTTTTACTCTTACTCTTAAAAGAATAGGTCTAGCTCCTACTCCTAAAACGCCTTTACTTCCTTCATCAAGAACTTCATAATTTACTTCATCCGCTGTTCTTTCTAAACTTACTAAAGCTTTCTCTAAAGCTTCTTCAACTGTTTTACCTTCTTGGTCAATTGATTGCATTTTAAACACTCCTATTTTTTTCTATTTTTTTTCTGATTTTTTTTAGCTCTTTTCGATTTACTTTCTGATTCCATTACGGGTGCAACTTCATTTACTATTACATTTTTGTTTTTATCTAAATCTATTGTTGAAAGACTTTTATCTTTTACTGTTTTTGAAACTAAAATATCTTTTGCATTTTTTTCTATTGTGTTTGATGTATCTTTTATTTCAATACTTTTTTTGTATCTCATAAAAAATAAATTTTGAATTAAACTATAAAAATTTGAAGATACAATGTATAACAAAGCACCTGATGGAACAGGAACAAAGAAAAACATCAATGTTATCATAATAGGCATCATAAATAACATTTGCTTTTGCATTGGATCATCTGGATTTGTCGTCATCATTTTTTGCATTGCAAAAGTAGTAATACCAAAAACAATAACTAATGCTATATTATCTGCTGTTAAACCTTGTTGAGTAAGATCCTGTATAAAAAGAAATGAACTGTCATGACCAGCCATTTTTTTAAATTCTTCGCCTACAAATGTACTATATATTGCTATAAAAAATGGCATTTGTATAAGTATTGGTAAACAACCACTAAAGGGATTAACTCTACTTGTTTTATAAAGCTCTATTACCTTTTGATTCATTAGCTCAGGTCTATCTTTGTATTCAGTTTGCAAGACCTTTAATTTAGGTTGAATTTTTTGCATCTCTATCTGTGCTTTTAAACTTTTTATAGTTAAAGGCAATAAGAGAGTTTTTACCGCTATGGTAACAAAGATAATAGCCCAACCGTAACTTCCCGTCATATCATAAAAATATCTGAGAAGAGGCATCATCAAGTTGTTTATAAGAAAATCAATCATTTTTTATTTATATATCTAAAAATTATTTAACAGGGTCATAACCACCATCGTGGAAGGGATGACATTTACAAATTCTAATCGTACCAAAAAAACCTCCTTTTAATATTCCATGTTTATCAATAGATTGAACCATATAGTTGGAACAACTTGGATAAAACCTACAATGAGGAGGGAAAAAAGCTGAAAAAAACTGATAGCCTTTTATTACAGAGATAAAAGCTCTTTTCATACTTGAATGTACTGGTAGAAAAAATTATTCATTTAAGGTAAAAATTAGCTCTTTTTAATAAAGAACATACAGATTTTTTTATTTCAAAAAATTCGATATCTATCATGCTTTTTCTAGCAACAAAAATTAAATCAAAACCATTCACATTTATCAAACTTAATTCTTCTCTGAAAATATGAGACAATTGTCTTTTTATTTTATTTCTAACAGTAGCTTTCTTTGAAACTTTTTTACTTATAGAAAAGCCACACCTTATATTTTCAGCACCATTCTTTAACACATACAAAGTCAGAAATCTTTCCGAAAAATATCTTCCTGACTTGTAAACAGTGTCAAACTCAGCGTTTTTTCTTAGTCTTTTTTCTCTAGGAAGCATTAAACAGTAAGCTTTTTACGGCCTCTTGCTCTTCTAGCTCTTATTACATTTCTGCCACCTGGCGATTGCATTCTTACCAAAAAGCCATGTGTCTTTTGTCTTTGCCTTTTACTAGGTTGAAAGGTTCTTTTCATCTTAAAAAATTACTCCAAAAATTATCTTTAGTTTTAAAATATTAAAAAATTTAACAAGTTATTTTAGCGTCTAACTAAACAAAAGTTGATTATATATGATAAATACTTTAATGTAAATTCGATATTAAGAGAAGTTAATAAAAACTTATATTTTATATTAAGAGAATTTTTTTGTTATTGAATAATTGGAGCGTTATTGAGAAATTATTTTGTAAATAAAAAAGAGCATTTAGTTATCATTTTTGATTTTTAGTAAGTTTAATTTATTTGCAGAGATTTGCTTTGATGCTAATATATAATGGATAGAATAACTCTTGAATTTATTTTTTGAAGGTTGTTATGAAAAAAATAGTTTTATCTTTCTTGTTTTTATTTATTATTAATATGAATGCTTTTTCTATTGAATTATATGAAAAAAATAAAATAGATAAAAATTTGGAGATATGTTTAGAAAAAAATTCAATTACTCAAGCTCAAATTGAATGTATTGATTTAGCTGAAAAAGAATGGAATCTTGAAATGGATAAATACTATAAATTACTTCTAAAAAAATTAGATAAAAAAAATACTTCTAAACTAATAAAATCTCAAAATAATTGGCTTTTTTTTAAGAATGAAGAGCTTAAATTTATTGAGGAATTATATAAAAATAAGCAAGGAACAATGTTTATTCCTATGCAAGAAAATGAAAAATTGAGATTAATAAAAGATAGAGTATTTACTTTAAAAAATTATTATGATCTAGAAATTGATTTTAGTGATTAGAAATAGCTCTTTTATAAAAAATAAGTGATATATTTTTTTACATATCTATTGAAATGTGCTACTAATGTCTTATATAATACATTGTGTTTAATAATAAGATATTTTTAATTTTTAAGTTTATTAATAGCTGAGACAAAAAATAAATGTTCTACTTTTTTGATTTATATGTGATTGTTTTTTTGTTTGAAAATATTTAACATGCATAAAAATACAAAATTTTCTCTTTTTCTAGAAAAATTAGGCTATCTTATTGAAGATAAGAGTATTTTTGAATATTCTTATTTTAATAAATCTGTTTACCAAAATAATGATTATAATTCACCTACATTAGATTTTTACTATTTAAAAAAATCAAGTGATTTTGATAATGAATTATTTGAACTTCATAAAAAAAAATGGAACAAAAATTCTTCAAATATCTTTGTTGTAGTGTCAGATGAAAAAACATTTGTGATTAATGCAAAAATTAAACCTTTAAAAGAAAATAGTAAAATTGGTATCATAATAGATTTTAATTATGGTGTAAATTCTCAAGATTTTTCTATTAATGACTTAGAAGAATTAAGAAAAAAATCATTTGATAATGGTTTTTTTTGGAATTTCATAATAAAGCAAAGAAATAAAATCAAAGAAAATGAAGTAGATAAAGACCTTTTACTTAATTTAGTTTATTTAAAAAATTGTTTGCTTGAAATAAGTGATAATAAAAATAAAGATGACATTATTCATCTAGTAATACTTAGATGCTTATTTATTAAATATTTAGAGGATAGAGGTTTTTTTGAAACTCAATCTCTAGTAAATATATTAAAAACAGGAAATCCTGAATATCTAATTAATGAATTTGAAAAGCTTAATCATTTGTTTAATGGAGATATTTTTGAACCTCAAGAATTGAAATATAATGATATTAATTCAGATATGCTAAATTTACTTGAAAGGTTTTTCACAAGTGATTTTAAAACAGGTCAGGACAAACTTTTCCCTTATTGCTTCAATTTAATTCCAATTACTTTAATTAGTAATGTTTATGAAGCTTTTTTAAAAAATGCACATAAGCAAAATGACGGTATATATTATACTCCATCTCATGTTGTAAGATTTATATTAGAGCATACTCTAAAAAATAAACTAAAAAATAATAAAAGACCAAAGGTTTTAGATGTTGCTTGTGGTTCTGGAGCTTTTTTAGTTGAATCTTTAAAAATGATATTTGAAGCATACGAAAGGAATTTATCATTTGAAGAAAAAAAAGATATATTAAAAGATTGTATATATGGTATTGATCTTGATAAAAAAGCTATACAAATTTCATCTTTTAGCTTATATTTAGCACTCTTAGAAAATCAAGATAAAAATAGTTTAAAAGAAAATCAAAGAAGACTACCTTTATTAAAAAATACAAATTTAATTGGTGGAGTAAATTCACTGCTTGAGGAAACTAAACTAGATAACTTAGAATTTGATTGTATTATTGGAAATCCTCCTTGGGGTGGTATGCCAAATAAAACTGAAAAAGATATTCTAGATAAAAAAAATTTCAAAGCAAAATTTGGAGAAAAAGTTGGTGATTATCAAAGATCGCAAGCTTTTTTATTAGAAGTAAAAAGATGGTCAAACAAAGATACTATAATTGGGTTAATAGTTAATAACTCAAATTTTTATAATGATAACTCTTATAATTTTCGTAAAGAATTTTTGCTCAACTATCAAATTAGTTACTTCTATGAGTTGTCAGGAATAAATAAAATACTTTTCAAAAAACAAACTATTGGAAATAAAAAAACAGGGGAAATTAAATTAGGTGCAAATGAGCCGTCTGCAATAGTTATTTTCAATACAAACAAAATAGATAAAGATTTTTCTGAACATGAAATTTTATATACTACTCCTAAATTAAACAATTTTAGTGAATATCTTAAAATAATTTCTATTTCAAATAATGATATAAAAAAAATTAAACAAAGATATCTTCTTCTACCCAATCAAGATGATATTTGGAGGATATTTGTTAACGGTGATTGGGATGATTATAATTTAATAAAAAAGAAAAATATTGAATCTAAAGATATTTTTCTTCATTCATGTCATAAAGGATTTCAACCACTTAAAGATGAAATAAATTTAGGAAGCACTGATTTTAGACCATTAATTGAGCCAAATAATTTTAAGCAATACTATTTGGAAGATAAGATTAATACATTTGATTGGAATTTAAAAAAAAGTAGAGATGCTAAATTAGCTTTTTTTGAAGGAGATAAGATAATAATAAAAAGTGAACCTATGCCTGAAGATAACTTTAAATTAAAATGCGTTATTATTAATGACAAAGCTATATTTAAAAATAATATATTTACAGTTAAAATACCAGATAATATTAATTTGAAGATTGCCCTTGCCATACTTAACTCTTCTTTTATTGGGTATTATTTATATCAAACTTCATCTCAATGGGGAAAAGGAAAAACAAGAAATACATTAAGAACGGAACAAATTACATCTCTACCTTTTCCTTTGAAAATTAATGATCAAATATTAGGTGATAGATTAATTAAATTAGTCGATGATATAACAAAAGCAAAAATTTACCATTATAAACAAAATCCATCTGAAAAATATAGTGAATTTAATAATAATAAAGAAATAAGAGACTTAGAGTTTGAAATTGATGATATTGTATTTGATCTTTATAGACTTAAACCTTTTGAAAAAGAAATAATAAGAGCTTTCTATAATGTCAATGTCTTTAGGAAAAATGATATTGTAAATAAAGATGATATAAATGCTTATGTAAATAAATTTAGAGAATCATTTTCTTTCATTTTAAAAGAAGATTTGTATTTGAATGCGAGTTGTCAAATATCAAGTAATATTGGAACAATGGTTTGTTTTGATATAGTAGATAAATCATATAGAAATGAAAATATTTTACAATTGGAAAATACTGACTTACTAAAATTAGTTAAAAATGAAGAATTGGAGAAATCAATTTCTCAAAATTTTATTAAAGAAGAAAAAATAAAAATTTATGACTCTAATAGATTCTATATTATAAAAAGTAATTTATTTAAAGATTGGACATTAAGAGAAGCTTTTAAAGATTCAAAAGAAGAAATAGCTGAAGTAATTAAAAATTTACCAAAGGAATAAGTTAAATGTTGATTAGCCCTAATTATTCGTCTTTTATGTCAAAATATCAATCAAAGGAAGAAATAATAAGATTTCTTTATATTCCTGCAATGATTGATTCTTTTAATAGAGTCAAACAAATTCCTAAAATTTCTTCTCAAAAAGAAAATGATATTAGAAATATTTTTATTAAAGATATTGAATATGATAATGAACTATTAAAGGATTTAATTGATAATAATATTATAAAATTAACTTCAGAAGGTCAAATAATTGGTGAAAACTTAGAAATAAATAGAACTGATATTGAATTATTTATTTCAGGTGTTTGTAATTTTGTTATAGAATGTAAAAATTTAAGATCTGCTGATAAAAGATATTTAGATGAAGGTATTAAAAGATTTATTGATGAAATTTATGCTAAAAATGATAATTATGCTGGTATGATGGGGTTTGTTGTTTCAGGAACATTTACAACAACAACAACAAAATTACCTAATAAAATTGAAAATTTTTGCCCAATAACACCAAAACATAGTATAAATTTAACTTTGAGTATTGATGGTGATTATGCTGAATTTTTAAGCAAACATAAATGTAAAACTACTAAAGAAATATCTATTTTTCATTTACTTTTAAAATTTTAAAATGGTTAATAATAAAGAAATAGAAGACTTTATTAAAGGTTGGAATTATGATGAAGAAACTTATCTTTTTTCTTATGAAATGGGACAATTTTTACTTGAGTTTTCATACACATTGGAAAATAAAAATCTTTCTTATGATACAATAAAAAAACATAGAAGTAATTCTTGGATAATTGGTTTTTTAGAATGTAATTATGGCTTTAATCAAAAATTTAAACCTGACATATTTTCAGGTAGCCCAAATTATACATACGAATTCAAAAGAAAATTTAGTGATACGAAATATGCAATAAATTCTTATAGTTCGACATGGAAAAAAATTATAAAATATATGAAAACACTTGAATAAAAAGCCTAGCTTAGATAAATTAATTTTTACTAATTATAAAATGGTAAATAACGCACTTTCTCAAAACACTATTTATGTTACAATTAAAAATATATTGAAATTAAAATTTTCAAAATTATAGACTTTGTAGATAAAGAGTTATATAAAATGCCAAAAGAAATAACACACATATTGTTCTCTGACGAAACTTTTGACAAACTTAAGTTGGATAAAAATAGACTTTCAGAAATAATTTCAAGTAATCTGGATTTTTACCATTTTGGTTGCGTTGGTGTTGATTCTTTTTATTACAATATAAAATTACCTTTTATAGATAAAGAGTTTGTTCAATGGGGTGATTTTGTTCATGGAGCAGATGGAAATGATACGGCATTAGCATTTAGAAATTGTGCTGATTATTTGAAAAAAAATTTAAATGAACCTTCTTTTGATAAAAAATTAGCTTTTATAGCTGGATTTATTACTCATATAGCAATGGATATTAATTTTCATCCTTATGTTTACTATTTTAGTGGAAATTATTATGATGGAGAATATCCAAAAAGAGTTGATGCTATGATGAGGCATAGATTAATAGAGGCTTGGATTGATCTTTTTATGTTAAATAGAAAAAATATAGATTTACATGAATTTGATAGCATGATAAGAATAGAAAATAATAAAAAAGATAATTATGAAATAATAGAATTTATTTGTAAATTTTTTGCTGAAGCTTGGGAAACAGATAAAGAAATGATTCCTAGTTTTAAACGTGGGTATAAAATTCAAATGTTTTTGAATAATCATTTAATGAAGAATAGATCTTTTTTCTCTTTTTTTAGAATAGTTAATGATGTTTTTGACAATCGGTTACGTGACTTTTCAGCCCTTTTTTATCCTACTAAATTTCATGAAATGCCTGATTATATAGTAAATTTTGGTTCATTTATTCATCCTGTAACAGGTGAAAAATTTGAAGGGAATCTTTTAGATTTATGGAACAATGGATTAAATCTAAGCCATAAATTTCTAAAATCTGTAAATGATTATATTTTTGAAGGTTTATCAAGAGAAGAATTTGACGACATTTTCAGAGGATATAGCCTTGATGTAGGTTTAGAAGGCGTAAATGTCAAGGAAGTAAAACATTTTTCTCCTTGGAGTATTGTTCCTTAGTAGTAAAAAGTGAAAAGTGAAAAGTAAGGATATGTTGTTTTTCTCATCACTCATCACTTATTACTTATTACTGTTTACTTTTAGCTTCTTACTTGTATTACAAAACTTTTGCTTCAAAATTTAAAACTTTTTTAGCTTTAGATGTATCTATTACAAAAGGATATATCCAATAACTAACATCAAAAGGAAAGGTATGTTCTCTTTTTAAAATAAAATATGGTTTATAAAGTAAATCAAGTGCAAATCGACTAATAGGTAATGGTATCTTACCAAGTCGTCTTATTACTTCTGAAAGAGGCTCTGTATATTTACCTGCTATATTAAAAATTCCTTCAGCCTCATCATTAAAAGCGGTTTCTATCATAGCAGATACAACATCTTCCTCATGAATTATTTGAAACATTGGATCATAGCCCATTATTACAGGAACAAAAAGTTGACTAAATGCAGTATTAAGTGGACTTCTTATATGATCTCCAATAATGCCACAAAATCTTAGAATAGCTATTTTAGGATATTTACCTTCTCTTATTCTAGTTTGGCATAAAATATCGGTCTCTATCTTATCTCTAAGGGCTTGATATTCTCTATTACCTTTTAAAGGGTGATCTTCTTTTATTAAAGCAGGATTATCGGATCTAGCTCCATAAATCGAGCTAGGGCTTTTGTAAATAAATTTTTTTACGCCATGTTTTTCACATAAATCTAAAACTCTCATTGTTCCAAAAACGTTAGTTTCATGAATAAACTCACCACTATCATTTTTTTGAGGTTTATCGCTATAAGCTAAATGAAAAACAATATCTATATCATGATTTTTTTTAAATACATCTTCTAATGCTCTTGGTCTTAAGTTTTTAGCAGTGGCAAAAGACACTTTATCATTATCTTCAGATTCTTGGTAGTCAATGTCAGAACTTTTTAATGCAATTATTTCAGTTATTTTAGAATATTCGGAAAGTCTTTTTACAAGAAGAGGACCAAAATTCTCAGTTGCACCAGTTACTAACACTTTCATAATTATTCTTTCCCAAACCTTCTTTCTCTATTTTGAAAATCGTAAAGGGCTTCAGTTAGTTCTTTTACACCAAAATCTGGCCAACAAGTTTTTGTTACCCATAATTCACTGTATGCTATTTGCCATAATAAATAGTTACTTATTCTCATTTCACCACTTGTTCTTATAATTAATTCTGGATCTGGTAACCCTGATGTATAAAGATATTTTTCAAAAAACTTTTCATCTATATTATTAATATCTTCTTTTGAAATATTTCCATTAAAAATATTATTAGATATTTCTTTTACAGCATCAAGAATTTCATTTCTTCCACCATAATTTATGGCAATATTCAAAGAAAGTTTATTTTGATCAGCTGTTTCTTGTTCTATCCATCTAACTTTCTCTTTTAAATTAGGTCTTAATTCATCAATTCTTCCAATAAATTTAACTCTTACTCCATTATTTTTTAATTGAGTACATTCTTTTATAATTGATTCTTCAAAAAGATGCATGAGAAAATCTACTTCTTGAGGAGTTCTTTTCCAATTTTCGCTAGAAAAAGCATAAATAGTTATAGTTGGTATATTTAGATATCTAAAAGTTTTAACTAACTCTTTTACAACTCTAACGCCACTTTTATGACCAAAATTTCTTTTTTCGCCTTTAGATTTAGCCCATCTGCCATTACCATCCATAATAAAAGCAATATGTTTGGGTAAATTATTAACTTCAACACCATTTTCTATAGCATATTCTAAAGAACGTTCTGGTTCTATTTTTTCAACACTCGATTTTTTTGTAAATCCTAATCCTACCAACATTTTCACCTTTTAATTTATAGTATTAATTAAAACTTCCTTTGGACTAATTTCTTTTATTGTAACATCATTAGGAACAGATACGTTTACAAAAACCCTCTGATTGTTATCAATTTTATCAATATTTACAAAAACATTTACTTCTTCTGGTTTCAGTTTTTCAATATTATTTTTTTCACCAGAAAGTTTGAGTTTTATATAATTAGAATTTAGTTGAAATTTTTTATTATTCTTTGCTAAATTTTTATCATATTTAATTTCAAGTGGTAAAATAAATGTTTTTTCTATACTAGAATAAAAAGTTCCTTTTCCTAATAAAAACATAAAAACAAAAGACATAACAAATGCAGTTAACTTTAAACCAACATTTGGATCTCTATTTTTATCTTCAAGGTTATTTTTATTTTTAACTTTACCACCAATATTTTTTATACTTTCTTTTATATTCAAAGTAGGTTTTTTATTTTTAGATTGTAAGGTTTCTAATAACATTTCTTCCAATTTTTCATCGCTTACATCTTTGTATAGTTTCCCATGTAAAGCAACAGAAGTATTTCCTGTTTCTTCAGAAACAATAATACAAAAAGCATCACTAGTTTCTGATAAACCTAAACCAGCTCTGTGTCTAGTTCCTAAATGATGTTTTCCTTTTACAGGTTTTATATTTTCTGATAAAGGTAAAACAACTGAAGCAGCAACAATAATATCGTTTTTTATTACTAATGCTCCATCATGCAAAGGAGTTCCTGTATAAAAAATACTTTCAATAAGTTCAGAAGATAAAGTAGCATTTATTGGAACACCACCTTCTGTAAATTCATTAAGACCTGTTTCTCTTTCTATAATTATTAACGCACCAGTTTTTTGACTTGCCATATTTTTTACAGAAAGCATGATGATATTTTTATAATCAAAAAGAATTTTTCCACCAAATAAATTATTATTTTCGCCAAGTACAGAATCTTTTCCCAAAGAGGCTAATAATCTTCTAAATTCTGGTTGAAAAATAATTGGTAAAGAAAATAATACAAAAGTGGCTCCTGTTTGCATAATCCATGTAATTGTACGAAGTTGAAGGATATTATTTACTACAAAATATATAAAAAACAAAAGCATAAGTCCTCTTAAAAGTTGAACGGCTCTTGTTCCTCTGATTAGTACTAAAACTCTGTAAACAAAATAACTGACAATAAAAACATCGAGAATATCTCGAAACCAAATAAAATATTTTTCTGATATAAAATTAAATAGTTCTTCCATTTAAAATTCGTAACTAATATACCAATATATATATTTTAATAAAAAAACATGTTAATTTGTTAATTTTATTGTTAATTTAGTTTACAATTTGAGTATTTTCTATAATATTTTTTATTGGGATTGGAAAATTTAGTGATACTTAAAATAATATATTTAATCCTTTTTTGTTCCCCTACGATTTTAGTAATAATTGATTTTATAAAATATCTTATAAAAGGTAGTCGCCTTTCTGATCCCATAACAAGTAAAATTTTAGATGCTATTTTTATTTTTATCCTTCCATTACTATATTTAATAGTGGATGAAAAAGTGAATGATTGTTGTGGAGAAACTGCTACTTTTTCTCCTAATCATAGATTAACTATTTACGTTTTTATTTTATTATCAGTTTTTTCTTTTTTTTATTCAAAATACAAAAAAAATATTTTATCACCTGTTTTAGAAGTTGTTCTAAATTCAATGTTATTAATTGGAATAGTACTAAATATATTTATTTCAAAACAACTTAATTCTCCTTTAGCTTTGGCAGTTAATGTACCTATAATTATTTTATTTATTTTTGTTCTTATAGAAAATCAAAAAAAACTAGTAGAATATTTAAAAACAAATGAAATTGGTTATAATAATTTTTTAGAAAAAATTTCTTGGAAGATTTTAGAATCAAAACCAATAAAAAAAATTCCTCTTCTTTTTTTAGCTTGTCTTCCAATAATTACTATAATAACCGCAATGTTAATATTATTTGGTCAAAAACCAGATTCAATAATTAGAGTTTTTACAGATACTTACAAACATGGTTTTTCTCAATTAGATCATCTTTGTATTGATGCAAAATGTGGTGGGCATTATCTTTGTTCAATTGCTGCAAATGGTCATGAAAAAGTAGTTAAACCAGAAAGATTTGGAGTTAGAAATGGAAATATTATTATTTGTAATCGTCAATTATTAATTTCAAATGCTTTTGAAGAATTAATAGAAGAAAAATTACCATTTTTTCATAAACATATTAGAACTCAATATAATAAAGTTGGTGTAGTTGTTCATAGATATTATGACATTTTTAATATTAAAATTATTTCAGATTTTATTTATTTTCTAATGAAACCTTTAGAATTATTTTTTTTATTAATGCTTTATATTTTTGATCAAAAACCTGAAAATAGGATTGCAAAGCAGTATTTAAAAAGAGAAGAAAGAGAGATAATAGATATTAAAATGAAAATATAATTTAATCTCTACATAAATAAAAGAGAAATAGAGCTAACAATAAATGTTATAATTATTTTTTTCATTTTTTTAGCCTTGAATATCTATATTAGATTGTTTTATAAAAATCTCTTCATTTTTAGAATTTTTTAAGAGAAGAACTGCAAATAATTTTCCATTTACACCAAATTTACCATAACTAAATCCTGAATTCATAAGAGTTTTTTCATTTACATAAGATTCGTATATCTCTTTAGTTTTTTCATTTACAAGAAAAATTCTTATAGGTAATAATCACCTATTCTATTAACATCATCTCCTTGCATATAAGGTTCAAAAGAACCATTTTCAATTTTTCTATAATTTTTTATGAAACTAAAAGTAGCTGATACACATTCACAACAAAATGGATCTGCAGATGGAGATCGATTAGAATGATATATAAAGTTTATTTTTCTACGATAAGTATATTTTTCACCATTATATTCAAAAAAATCTTTTGCTTTTGTTAATGTTTCATAGTTTTTAGTAGGAAACAATGCAGGTTCATTACAAATTTCCAATATTGCTTGTATTGTGTGAGATATAGAGCCTATTATTTGGCAAGAAGAATTAATAATTAAAAAACAAAATAATAATATAGATATTAAAAACTTTTTCATTTTCTAAAACTCCATAAAAGTTGTAATAAAAAGATTTAAAAAAGAGAAAGAGTATTTATAACGCATATTTTAAATTAAAAGCAATTTTATTTTATAATTATACTATTTTATTTGCTATTTTTTTTTATTTTATATAGATAGAGTTGTTGTAATTAGTAAATACAATAATATAAAAATAAAATTACCTGTAAGTCTTTTAAATCCTCTATTGTGAGGGCTATGCGATGCATCGCCCTTTTATGCCCTAATATAAAATAAAATTATAAAGAATAAATTAATGAATAAAATATTATCTTAAATAAAAAGAAGAGGGCGATGCACCGCATAGCCCCCACAGTATTTAATGAATACAAAACCTATTAACAACAAGTCTATTAATTTTTATCTTATTTAAGTACAAAATATATATTAATAACCAATTAAGTATATTAAATAAATATTAAATATTTACCGTAAACACAGGGTTTGAGTTAAGCGAAACGTTTAGCTTAACTTTTACTTTTTACCCTCTTTTTTACATAAAAAAATACTCTTTAAAGGCTTCTATTGCTTCATATTCAGGTAACCCTAATTTATCATATAAAATAGCTGTACCTCTATTTCTTTCTTCTGATCTTTGCCAAAATTCCCTTGAATCATTTCCAGGAAAAAGAGGTCTATCTTTTTGAGATTGATGTTTAAAAATTGATCTTCTTTTTCTAATTAACTCCTCAGGGCTTAAAGGTATTGCCATATCAATATCTTCTATATACCATTCTTTCCAAGCACCCCTATAAAGCCAAACTCTGCAATTTTGAATCCATTTTTGATCAGAATTTTTCAAAAAATCTAACGCTTTAAAAATAGCATCTAAACAAACTCTATGTGTACCATGAGGATCGGATAAATCTCCTGCTGCAAATATTTGTTCTGGTTGATATTTATTTAAAAAATCAACAATTATTTTAATATCTTCTTCTCCAAGAGGTTTTTTCTTAATAGTTCCTGTAGAATAAAAAGGCATATCTAAAAAATGTGCATTTTCATCATCAAGCCCTACATATCTACATGCTGCTTTGGCTTCGCCTCTTCTTATTAATCCTTTTAATTTTTGAACTTCATAATCATCTACTTCACCAAGTTTTTTATTATTTATTTTTTCTTTTACAATAGAAAGTAAATTATCTTTTTTATTCGTTTTTAAACCAAATTCATTATTAAAATCATTGGCAAAATCAAGAAACCTAATTACATCTTCATCAGAAACTGCAATACTTCCTGAGGTTTGATATGCTACATGAACCTCATGTTTATGGTCAACTAACCTTATAAAAGTTCCACCCATAGAAATTACATCATCATCAGGATGAGGGCTAAAAATTACAGCTCTTTTTTTACCATCTTTTCCAGCAGGATGACCTGTTATAGTTTTTTGTAATGCTTTAAAAATTCTGATATTTGTATTATATGCAGAATCATACTCTGTTACCAAATCTGCCATTCCATTTTCAGCATAATCTCTATTAGTAAGCTTTAAAAGTGGTTTTTCTGTTTTTAAACTTAACCAAATAACAGCTTTTTTTACTAAATTTTCATTCCAATTAATATCACCTGTTAACCAAGGAGTTTTTATTCTTGATAATTCAGAACTTGAAGCTTCATCTAAAAAAACAGTAACATTAGAATGTTTTTGAAGATATGTAGAAGGAATAGAATCTTTCATTTCATCTTCTATTGTTTTTCTAATTATAGATGCTTTAGATTCTCCCCAAGCCATAATAAAAATTTCTTTTGCATCAAGAATTGTTTTTATTCCCATTGTAATTGCTTTTATAGGTACTTTTTCTTGTCCAAAAAAATTACTTGCTGCATCTGTTATAGTTATATGATCTAACGTAATTATTCTAGTTAAAGAATTTATACCAGAACCAGGTTCATTAAAACCAATATGCCCAGTTCTTCCAATACCAAGTATTTGTAAATCAATTCCACCTACTTCTTTTATTTTTTGCTCATATTTATAGCAATATTCTAAAATATCTGATTTAGGTATAGTTCCATCAGGAATATGAATATTTTCTTTTATAATATCAATATGATCAAATAAATGCTCATTCATAAATCTAACATAGCTTTGTAGAGTTTCTGGTTTCATTGGATAGTATTCATCAAGATTAAAGGTAATTACATTTTTAAAACTTAAATTTTCTTCTTTATGTATTCTTATTAGCTCTTTATATAAAAATATAGGGCTAGAACCTGTTGCAAGTCCAAGAACACACATTTTATTCTCATAAGCTTTCTTTTTTATAAGATTAGCTATTTTTTGAGCTATATTTATTGAAGCTAAATCGGATGTTTGAAAAATCTTAACAGGTATTTTTTCTAATCCATTTTGATTGTTTTCAGCGGTAAAATTTGTCATATTTTTAAAAACTCTTTAATATAATACTTGTAACTATAAAATATAAGATGAATTTTGTCTTTGTTAATTTTATCATAAACATTTAAATATTTAAATCACAATTCTAGTATAAGTTAACATTTTTTTAACTCAATATCCTCTATGATGAATAAAAAAATAGTTATAATATATAATATATTTATTTTGAAAAAGCTTATTATTTATTCATTTCATAGGTATCTTTTAAAAATAATTAATTTTTTTATTTTGGTATTGTTATTGAGTTTTATAGTAAATGGAAAATAACCCAAAAAATAATCATTTTACTCTATCATCTATATTAAAACCTATTGAAACAGGTAATGAAAATAATTTATCAAGATCTTCCGAAATTCGTTTAGATCAATGTATTTCTTTTTTTATGAAAGGAAAAAGAGCTTTAGATAATAATGAAATAGATAATGCTATAAAACTATTTGAAAAAGCAATTAAAGCTTTAAAAAAAGACGATTTAAAAATAAAAGATAATTCTATTTATTTCAGTTATTCAGGCTTGGCAATGCAAAAAAAAGGTTGGAATTCTTTTGCTCAGGCTAGATTTAAAGAAGCTTTATCTATTGATCCCAAAGATAGTATTGCATCAAATGAATTAAGAAAAATTTATAAAACAAAACAAAATATTAAAAAACAAGAAGTTGCAAAGCAAGAAGTTGTAAAACAAGATTATCCTACTATTAAAATTAATAAAATAAATGATTCTTTTAGTTTATCATCTCTTTTAAAACCTGTAGAAACGTATAATGATAAAAACTTGTCTAGATCTGCGGAAATCCGTTTAGACCAATGTATTTCTTTTTTTATAAAAGGAAAAAGAGCTTTAGATAATAATGAAATAGATAATGCAATAAAAATACTTGAAAATGCTATTAAAGCTTTAAAACCAGAAGATTTAAAAATAAAAGATAATTCTATTTATTTTAGTTATTTAGGAGTTGCAATGCAAAAAAAAGGTTGGAATTCTTTTGCTCAAGCTAGATATAAAGAAGCTATTGCTATTGATCCCAAAGATAATGTTGCTTTAAAAGGTCTGAAAAGTATTCTTATTGTAGAAAAAGAAACTGTAAAATCCAGTGAAATAAAACAGGCAGAAAAATCTGGTAATGTTGTAAGTAAATTAAAAGGCTTTTTTTCAGGTTTTGATAAAAAATAATTAACTAAATCATAAAATTGAAATTTTTTTATTATGTTTATATATTGACACTTTTTTTAAATTCAATTAACATAGTTTTTTAATATGCCTTCGATATGTTACTAATATTTTTTTCTCTTTTATATTCTTTTACAGGTTAATTGTCAGATGAACAAAAAAATGATTCCTTTAAATAACAAAAGTTTTTTGGCAAAAAAAACAAAAAATATTCTAAAATTTATGAGTTTTTTAATTTTATCGGGAACTTTTAGTATAACTAATTCTTTTGCAAAGTCTGATATTTCAACTTTAGAAACTATTACAATAAATGATAAAGACAAAACCAGAGCATTTCCTCATTTTTGGGAGCAAATTTTTGGTTCAGGAAGAGCAATTCTAAGTCTTCGTGAAAGTTATCATAAAGATTTAAAAAAAGTAAAAGAAATAACCGATTTTAAATATGTTAGACCTCATGCAATTTTTCATGATGAAGTTGGTATTTATGATGAAGATTCAAATGGAAAAGCAATATACAATTTTTCTTATATAGATCAAATTTATGATGGTTTACTTGAGCAAGGTGTAAAACCCTTTGTTGAATTAGGTTTTATGCCAAGAAAAATGGCTTCTAAATTAATTGAACATCCTTTTAATTATAAACAAATTACTTCACCTCCAAAAGATTGGAAAAAATGGGAAGATTTAATTTCTGCTTTTACAAAACATCTTGTTAGTCGTTATGGTGAAAAAGAAGTTAGTAAATGGTATTTTGAAGTTTGGAATGAGCCTAATATTGATTTTTGGTCAGGTGAACCTAAAGAAGACACTTATTACGAATTATATGATCGTACTGCAAAAACTTTAAAAGCAGTTAATTCTAAATTCCTTATAGGAGGACCAGCAACGGCTCAAGCAGCATGGGTTGATCGTTTTATAAAACATTGTGTTGATAATAAAATTCCTGTTGATTTTGTAACTACTCATGTCTATGCAAATGATAGTGCAAAAGATGTTTTTGGTACAAATGAAAATATTCCTAGAAAAACTATGGTAGCAAGATCTGTAAAAAAAGTTTATGATCAAGTAAAAAACTCTGCAAAACCGAATCTTCCTATTATATGGAGTGAATATAATGCTAGTTATAAAAATGAACAAAATGTAACAGATTCTACTTATATGGGACCTTGGCTTGCTAATAATATAAGACAATGTGATGGAATGACTACTTTTATGTCATATTGGGATTTTTCTGATGTTTTTGAAGAACAAGGTGTAGTTAAAACCCCTTTTTATGGTGGTTTTGGTTTAATGGCAGTAGGAAATATTCCCAAAGCCTCATATAATGTTTTTAAACTTTTGCATAAATTAGGTACACAAAGGATTTTAATTGATTCTGAATCAGCTTTAGCTACAAAAAAAACTGATGGTGCTAGAGTAATTGCTCTTTGGAATTATTTTGAGCCAGAAGAAATTGGAAAAGACAAACAAATTAAACTAGTATTAAAAGGAAATAAAAAGTTTTCTCATATTAATATATATAAATTAGATAAAAATCATGGTTCTGCACTTACTTTATGGGAAAAAATGGGTAAGCCTTCTTTTCCAAGTATTGATCAACAAAAAAAATTACGTAATGCAGGCGAACTTACTCCACCTCAAATAAAAGATTTATCTAAAGGAAAAGATACAGTAGTTAATTTGACTTTACCACCTCATAGTTTATTTTTGATTGAAGAAGTAAAATAACTAAATAAAAGTAATTTATATTGCTATAATTGATTTAATGAAAAAATTTTACAAAATACAATTTTTTCCTATTATTTTAAACTTATTTTGGTGCTAATGAAAACTTCTTATAGAAAATTGATTTCTTTAACTTTTGCGTTTTTAATAATTGCTAGTTGTAATAGTAAAAAATCATTAGACACATTTGAATCTTCTGAAAATATAACTATATCAAACTCAACAAATAATTATTATCAGAATTTTGTTATAAATAAAGCTGATGATATTTTTCTTGAAGATTTATCAAAAAAAGCTTTTAAATATTTTATCGAACAATCTGATCCAACTACGGGATTAGTTCTTGATAGATCTCCTACAAATGGAGGTGTGTCAAAAACAAATATAGCAAGTAGTGCTTCTACAGGTTTTGGTTTATCAGCTTTTTGTATTGGATTAGAGCGTGGTTGGATTTCTAAAAGTGAAGCAAGAAAAAAAGTTTTTACTACTTTGAAATTTTTTGCAGAAAAAGCCCCTCAAGAACATGGTTGGTTTTTACATTTTATGGATAAATCAACAGGAGCAAGACGTTGGGAAAGTGAATATTCTTCTATTGATACAGCTCTTTTTTTGGCAGGTGTTTTAACAGCCAAACAATATTTTAAATCGGATGCTGAAATTGTAAAATTGGCAACTACTATTTATGAAAGAGTTGATTTTAAATGGATGCTAAATGCTCACCCTTCTCTTTTATCTCATGGTTGGACTCCTGAAAAAGGTTTTATTCCTTATCGTTGGGATACTTATAGTGAACACATGATTTTACAAATGCTCGCTATTGGTTCTCCAACTAACCCAATACCTTCAAGTGCGTGGAATGCGTGGAAAAGAACTGAAATTACTTATGGAAATTATAATTATATTAACAGTGGACCTCTTTTTACTCATCAATATTCACCATCATATATTGATTTTAGACATCAAAAAGATAATAGTTCAGAATTAAAAACAGATTTTTTTGTAAATTCAATAAAAGCAACAAAAGCACATAAAGAATTTTGCCTTAGTCTTTCTAAAGAATTTCCAGCTTACTCTGAAAATATATGGGGAATAACGGCTTCTGATAGTGCTAAAGGATATGTTGCTTGGGGTGGACCACCATTAGAACCAGAAATTGATGGAACAGTTGTTCCATGTGCAGCAGGAGGCTCTTTAATGTTTACGCCTGATATTTCAATTCCTGCTCTAAAAGAGATGAAAGAAAAATATGGAAAAACAATTTATGCTCGTTATGGTTTTGTAGATGCTTTTAATCCAAATAATTCTTGGGTTGGCCCAGATGTTATTGGTATAGATGTTGGTATAACATTATTAAGTGCCGAAAATCTAAGAACTGGAAATATTTGGAAATGGTTTATGCAAAATAAAGAAATTCCAAATGCCATGAAAAATGTAGGTTTAGAAAAATATTAATTTAATGTTGATTTATTAACTTTTTCTTTGTATTATTCAATGTAAATAAATATATTATTTTTTTTATTTTATATTTTTTTATTTCATTAACAAAAATGAAATTTAGTTCAATATCTGTTTTTTTTTAATATTTTAATTATATTTTTTTAGGTATAGTATGGAAAAAGAAAATAAAAAGTATAAACTTTTTGTACCAGGAGATCTTAATGGTTTTTTTGGTCTAATGTTTGATAACTTAACGGTTTTATCGTTTTTAGCAGGAATAATGATTTTTGTTTTCAAATATCCAGCAGAAATTATTTATACAAAAATGTTCCCAGGAACTGCGTTTGGCGTTATGGTTGGAGACTTAATATATGCCTATATGGCAGTCCAATTATCAAAAAAGAAAAATGATCCCAATGTAACTGCAATGCCTTTAGGTTTAGACACTCCTTCAACAATAGGAATCGCATTAACTGTTTTAGGTCCTGCTTTTATTGCATTAAAGCAACAAGGTCTTAGCGAGAATGATGCCGCCATTATGACATGGAATATTGGTATGGCTACAATGGTTATGATAGGTTTAATAAAATTTGTTTTTTCGTTTTTTGGAGAATGGCTTCAAAAAATTGTTCCTCAAGCTGGTTTACTAGGAAGTTTGGCTGGTATTGGTTTGGCTCTAATTGGTTTTTTACCAATGGTTGAAATTTTTCAATTACCAATTGTAGGAATGGTTTCATTAGGTATAATTATCTATTCTGTAATAGCTGGAATACCTTTACCTAAAAAAATACCTGGAGTTTTTGCAGCAGTAGTTGTAGGAACTGGTTTATATTATCTTTTAGCTCCAAGTGGATTATTAGGCGTTGATTTTGTAGCACCAAAAGCAAATTTAACAATGGGTTTACCAATGCCTTCACTCGGTTTTATTGATGGTTTTAGCGAAGCTTTAAAATATCTTCCAATTGCTTTCCCTTTTGCTATATTAACCGTTATTGGTGGTATAAATGTTACTGAGAGTGCAAGAATTGGTGGAGATGATTATAATACAAGAAATGTTCTTTTAACTGAAGCATTTGCAACACTTGTTGCTGGTGTTTTTGGTGGAGTTGCACAATCAACCCCATATATTGGTCAACCTGCTTACAAAGCAATGGGAAGTAGAATTGGGTTTGTTATTCTAACAGGTCTTTTTGTTGGATTAGGTGGTATGTTTGGTTATGTTTCTTTTATTGTAGAAGCTATTCCTAAAGCTGTTCTAGCTCCTATCCTTATATTTGTTGCCTTAGATATAATGACACAAGCTTTTTCAGCGGTTCCTTTAGCTCATGTTCCTGCTGTTGCTTTTGCATATATTCCAAATGTAGCAAGATTAATGCAAATAAAACTTTCTAAAAAACCAAAAAACTGCATTTTAATAGAGGGCTTTCCAGGCTTTGGCTTAGTGGGAACATTTGCATCTGAATTTTTGTTGGAGCATTTACAAGTTGAACAAATAGGAAAAATCATATTTGATGAGATGCCGGCAATAGTTGCTATACATGAAAGCAAGCTTGTAGAACCATTAGGAATTTTTTATAATAAAAAATATAATTTAGTAAT
>JBBTGK010000019.1:0-6737 GCA_038060635.1 Cyanobacteriota bacterium
CTAGAAAAAAATAGAAATGAAATACAATCACTTGTAAACCAAATGCAAGATACTATAAATTTTCTAATAAAAAAAGATATTATCCATTTTGATATTCATTTTAGAAATATTATTACTGATGGGAAAAAAATGTATTTAACTGATTTTGGATTAGTACTTGATAAAAACTTTGATTTAGATGAAAAAGAAAAGCTTTTATTTAAAGAAAATCTTTATTATGATTGTGGTGAGTTTTTATATAGTGTTGCATGGAATCTGTACTCTCTTTATAATAAAAAAAGTGTTCAAAAAAAATTAATTAAATATGGCATAATTGATGAAAGAAAACTTGAAGGAAATTTTATCGTTTTTATAAAAAATCTTGAAAAAATATCTAATGAAGGTATTATAAAATTAAATAGAAGTTATATTGATATTATAACTAAATATTATGAAATAATAGTTTTAATGAGTAATTTTTATGGTGAAATTACTAAAAATAATAAAAAAGATACAAAATATAGTCATACAAAATTAGCTAATTTAGTTAAAAAAACAGATTTTATAAAATGAGTTAAAATAAAAAATTATTCATTCCCTACAAAATCCATTTCATTTTCAGCTTTTAAATTCATAAGACTTGATATTACTTTTTTTATATCTTTTTTTTCAAAAATAATCTTATAAACCCCTCTTACAATAGGCATTTGAACATTTTTTTGAATAGCATAATCATTAATTGTTTTAGTTGTTTGAATACCTTCAGCTACATAAACACTACTTTCTATTATTTGATCAATAGTTTCACCTTGAGCTAATCTGTATCCAACTTGATAGTTTCTACTTAGTGGACTCATACAAGTAGCTATAAGATCTCCTATTCCAGATAAACCATTAAAAGTACTTATTTTTGCACCCATATTTAAGCCCAAACGAGTCATTTCTATATTACCTCTGGTTATAAGCATAGATTTAGTATTATCTCCCAAACCTAAACCTTCTGAAATACCAGCTGCTATAGCAATGATATTTTTAAAAACTCCACCTAATTCTGCACCAACAACATCTTTACTGCCATAAACACTAAAGTAAGAATTATTTAATATTTTTCTACTCTCTGCGATAACCTCATCATAAGGAGACGCAATAACAGAACCTGAAGGTTGTTTTTTCATTATTTCTTTTGCAAGATTAGGACCGGATAAAACTCCAATTCTTTTACAAGGTGTTTCTTCTTTAAGAATAATAGACATTCTCTTAAAAGTTTCTCTTTCAAGACCTTTTGTACCATGAACTAATATATGCTCACCATTTAAATAGTTTCCTAATTGAAATGTTACTTCTCTAAAACCTTTTGAAGGAACAATGACAAAAATTACTCTACATTTTTCAGCAATTTCTTGTAATGATTGAGTAGCAATTATATTTTCTGATAAAAAAAAGTCTGGTAAATATTTACTATTTTGACGTTTTATATTTATTTCATCAACATTTTCTTTAGTTCTTAACCATAGTAATGCTTTATAGTCATTATCTGCTATTATGTTTGCAACAGTTGTTCCCCAACTACCACCACCAATTATACCAACATGTTTTTCCAAAAAAGTCACATTAAAACCTCATATTATTTGATAGTAAAAAACATACATTTCTATATGATCTATCATAAACTAACCCTTTTTAACAATACTCTAGGATTCATTTTAAAGCTTTATTTAATCCGCCAACGCCCATGTGAGAACTATGATGGAAATGCTCTATATTTCCATGAGCAACAGAACTACGTGCTAACTCAATCGCTTCACGTGAGCTACTAGAAACTGCTTTTGCTACATTAATACTTCCAATAGAGCCTGACGATGATGCTGTAGATAATGCACCAATAGCTTCTGTTTGATAATCTTTAATAACTGCAACGGCAAGCTCTGCTTCTTTTTTCTGTTTTTCAAAAGATAATAATTCAGAAACTTTATGATATGAACCATCAAGAGTTAAATATTCAGTTTTAGGAAAAACTCTTTGTCCAACTAAATTTCTTTCTACTCTAACAATCCATCCTTGTGCAGCAGTTGAATTAGGGTTATGTTTTGCTACTCCAGAATCAGCTCCATGAACTCTTACTCTATAATCCATATTAGTTTTTTTATCAACCCAAGCATATTCAAATCCTTCTTTTATTGTAGGACTTGGTGTTAATTCTCTTAATTGAGCTTCTTTAGGAATTTTACTAACAATCTCTTTTATACTTGAACCTTCCATTTTTAAATTTTCTTTTACATTCAAAAAAGCTTCAGAGCCAGTTACATTTCCACTACCTTTAATTTTTGCAAGTTCATTAGGAGAAGGTATTCCTTCAGTAATAGTATGTTCCCAAGCTGAACCTGCATTTTTCCCAACTAAATTTTCTGAAGTTTTATATTGTCTAAAACCTTCAGATACAGGTGTTTCAGATAAAGAAGCTATTTTAGTTGAAGCTTGTGGTATTTTACTAGAGGCTTTTATTAATTTTCCTGCTCCTGCTACAACACCAAGATCTAAAGCAAAACCAACTGCATTTAGAGCTGTTTCTAATTTTGTTGCATCAGTTTTTCCTGTATTATAAGAATCTTTTATTTTATCAGTATTTTTTGCTATTCCTATTCCTCGATCCGCTAAAGAACCTATACTTGAGCCTAGTGCTACAAGAGGAAGAGCTTTTCTGCCAACTACTTTTGCTGCTGATAAACCAATTGCTGCACCACCAGCAGTTAAACCTAAACTAGTAGCAAGTCCATTGCTTGAAGAAACCTTCAAAAGTGTTTGAGTTGACGCTGATATTTTTTGTGAGGTTGAAACTTCACTAACAAAACCTACATTTTTTACCGAATTTCCTGTTGTATATTTAGAAACAGTATTTTTATCTAAAGGTTTCTCGTTAATAACATCTGTTTTTTTTATTTCATCTAACTTAGGTACAGAAACTTTTTTAGTCAAATCATTTGCAGTTATTGCATAAGCTTGATTATTGTTTGCTAATAATGAAACACCCATAATTAAATTTAAACTTCCATTTACTTTTATATTACTAATATTTTACCATTTTTTATAAACAAAGAAAAGAACTGAGTTTTTGATTTTAAAATATTTAAAGCCAAATATCTTAGGTATAATTATATGAATAAAAATAGATAATTTTTTGATAATTAAAAAAAAAGGAATAAAAATGACAACTGCATTAGTAACAGGTTCAAATAAAGGAATTGGATTTGAAATAGTAAGACAATTAGCAAAAAAGGGTATTGAAGTAATACTTAGTAGTAGAGATGAAAAAAGAGGATTAGAAGCTTGTGATATTTTAAATAAAGAAGGTTTAAAAGTAGATTATCATCAATTAGAAGTAACTGATGAAAAAAGCATAGACGAAATGTCAAGTTTTATCGAAAAAAAATATGGTCGTTTAGATATACTTGTAAATAATGCAGGTATTATGAGTGATTCTGGAAGTGTGTTCAAAAATAATAATATTGAAAATATAAAACAAACAATGGAAACAAATGTTTATGGTCCACTATTAATTGTTCAAAAACTTCTTCCTCTTATGAAAAAAAATAATTATGGCAGAATTGTGAATGTATCTTCAGGAATGGGACAATTAAGTGATATGAATGGTGGATATACAGGCTATAGATTATCTAAAGTTAGTTTAAATGCTTTAACCAAAATAATGGCTTATGAATTAAAAGATACTAATATTTTAGTTAATACTATGTGTCCTGGTTGGGTAAAAACCGATATGGGTGGTCAAAATGCTAGTTTAACAACTGAAGAAGGTGCAGATACAGCAGTTTGGCTTTCAATGCTTGATGATAAAACTCATAGTGGTAAATTTTTTCGTAACAGAAAAGAAATTTCTTGGTAATTTATAAAGAGTCAAATATTTTAGCCACAGATTTCATGAATAACACAGATAAAAGCTATTATATGAAATTAATATCTGTGAAACCTATGGCTAAATAAAAATAAAAAAAGATTATTCTAGCAATAATTATATAATTTGGAAATATATGAATAAACTAAAAGAAAAACATCCATTTGTAATAAGATGGACACATTGGATAAATTTCCCTCTATTAATGCTTATGATTTGGAGCGGAATACTAATATATTGGGCTAATGATGTATATAGTATAAAAATAGGAGATTTTACTCTTTTCAAGTTTTTTCCAGAATGGTTTTATAAACTTTTTTCGTTAGATGGAAGACTTGCTGAAGGAATGGGTTGGCATTTTTTTGCTATGTGGTTTTTTGCAATAAATGGAATAATTTATTTTCTTTATCTAACTTTTTCAAAAGAATGGAAATATTTTGTTCCGACTAAAGATTCTATAAAAAAAATACCTGCCTTACTTTTACATGAAGTAGGTTTAAAATCTGAAGTTCCTGAATTTGGTAAATTTAATCCTATCCAACAAATTGCTTATCTTAGTATAATTTTTATGGGTTTTTTATCGTTAGTTACAGGATTAGCTATTTATCGCCCCACACAATTTTCGTTTATTACAAATATTTTAGGTGGTTATGAATATGCAAGATTTGAACATTTTTGGTTAACAATTGGATATTTAGTTTTTTTTCTTATACATATATTACAAGTTATAAGAGCTGGTTGGAATAATTTTGTGGGAATGCTTACAGGATATGAAATTGTAAAGGTAAATAATGAAAATGAATAATGAAGAAAAAAATAATACAGATGATAACTCTTTAGACGCAGAAAAAAAAGAACCAGTTGAAGTAATAGACCAAATAAAAAAAGAACTTAATAAAAAAATACTTATAAATTTTCTGATAGTAGCATCTATTTTTGTAGCTATTTTTGCTATTTTTACTTCTATAAATAATGAAAAAAAAGAAGATGAAATTCCTAAAACACTAAGAAAAGTTCATGAATTTAATGAAAAAGTAACTAAAGCAATTTTTGATCCAAATAAAATGGCTCCTCTTTTTCCAAAAGAAAAAGGCGAAGATATGAAACCTAATGGTGATATAGGAATGAATGAAGATTTTGATATTTCTTCTTGGGAACTAAATACTTTTGATCAAAAAAATAATAAAAAAGCTTTTTCAATTGATAAAATAAAAGCAATGCCTTCTATAGAAATGACAACAGAGTTTAAATGTGTTGAAGGTTGGAGTAAAATTGTAAATTGGAAAGGTGTTAAATTAAAAGATTTTTTGGAAAAAAATAATCTTATAGAAAAAGATTCAAATTATATTTATCTTGAAACGCCAGATAAAAAATATTATGTTGGTCTTGATATAGAAACAGCAAAACATGAACAAACACTTTTAGCTTATGAAATGAATGGAAAACCATTAACTTTAGAACATGGAGCTCCTTTAAGATTGGTTTCACCTTTAAAATATGGTATTAAACAAATAAAAAGAATTGGAAATATTAAAGTTATGACTGAAAGACCAAAAGATTATTGGTCAGAACAAGGTTATGATTGGTATGCAGGACATTAATTTAATTTCATGGTTTTTCTAGAGACGCATTGCAATGCATCTCTACTTATTTTAAGAATTGATATATTTTTTTTTATTTTAATTTTTGCTTGATATAATAGTGTGGTCAATAAAGTGATGCAGTTTATATAGAGGTATCTAAATCATAGTTATGAATCATTTTCTAAGTAATTTTGAAAAAATTTTATTATTTTTTTTATTATCGGTCTCCCTTTACCATTTTGGTACAGCTTTAGCTCATAAGATAAGACTTTTGATGCTAGGCAAAAATGAAAATAGAATTGACAATCCTAAAAAAAGATTAGGATTGTTTTGGACTTATGTTTTATTGCAAAAAAGAGTTTTTAAAGAACCTCTTTATGGGGCAATGCACGGAATTTTCTTTTGGGGATTTTTAGTAATAACCATAGAAACATTTAATTTTATTGCACAAGGTTTTTATCAACCATTTCATTTACCTTTTACAGGAAATCCATATTTTCTAGGTGCTGTTGAAACAGTTGAACTACTTGTTATTATGGCATTAGGAATGGCTTATTATAGAAGAATAGTATTAAAACCAAAAAACTTAAGTTTAAATAAAGATGGTTTATTAATTTTATCTTTTATTTTAGGGTTAATGCTTTCTGCATTATTCAAAGATGGTTTTGAAATAGCAATGTCAAAAACATCTGATACTGTATTTTTTATGACAGATGCTGCTAATTATTTTACCCCTGCTTATGCTGGAAATCTTATTTCAGGTATTATCCTTTCATTAGGAATGAGTAATATGGCAATGCATATAGGTCATAATATCTTTTGGTGGATTCACGTTGCAATTGTTCTAATATTTTTAGTTTATATACCTGCTTCAAAACACTCTCACCTTTTAGCTGCAATGTTTACCGTTCTTTTTGGAAGAACAAAACCGTTAGGTCAATTATCATATATTGATATTGAAGCTGAATTTGAAAAAGATGAACCTTCTTTAGGTGTAAATACATTTGAAAACTATACTTGGAGACAATTGTTAGATGTTTATGCTTGTACAGAATGTGGTCGTTGCCAAATTGAATGTCCTGCATATTTTAGTGGAAAACCTCTTAATCCTAAAAAAATAATTGTTGATTTAAGATACGAACTTTTTGAAACTGGAGAAAAAACTCTTTCTGAAGCTGAAAAAATAAAAATGGAAACAGGTGTTTCATTAAAAGAAGCAACTGATGAAGCTTTAAAAAGTAGTGAACATAATTTAATTGATAGAGTTT
>JBBTGK010000020.1:0-5732 GCA_038060635.1 Cyanobacteriota bacterium
TAACTTCCCTCCTCCACCTCCACAGGGTGGGAATCCACCTCCTTGCCAACAACAAGGTAATTTTCAACCACCTCCTAATCAAGATGGGACTATGAGAAAAAGAACTGTAATACCTTTACCTATAAAAAATGGAGAAAAACAAGGATATGCCATTTTAAGTCCTGAAGGAATAATAATTGGTTATATTGCAGAAAAAGATTTTTTTAAAGATGAAAATACAACTATTTTAGAAAAAGATAAGGCAAACTAAATCATGAAAAAAAATATTTTATTATCTTTTTTAACTTTTTCATTAATTGCATGTCAAAATACTCCTCCTGTTAATGATAAAAATCAGAATGATAGTGTAAAAAAAGAAGTTATAGTTAATCAAGAAACAATTCAACCTAAAGTTTCTAAAATTTCTAATATTACTAGTTTTGATTTTGATAGTCTTCCTACCGATACAACAACTAAAGAGGATAAAAACCAAAAAAGTATTGATGATTATGTCAAAAAAAATGATATTTTTAATAAAATACCTTACAAAACACCTGATAAATATAAAGTACAACTTACAGGTGATGGGGCTCCAATCTTTTTAACTGGAGACGGCGCCCCGATATTCTTAACGGGTGATGGAGCTCCTATATTTGGTATAAAAAAAGAAAATGTAACCGAATCATATTTATGGAATAGAGTTCCTAATGAAACTCTTTTAGATTATTTACAATTCAATGGTGTTGCTGAAAGAAAATGGGGAATAACTAATTATGCAACTTATTCACAATTAATTGATCATACTATTACTGTTAGTGGCTCGATTAATAATACTAAAAATGTAAAATTAATAAAACAAGTTTCTTTTGGATTAACTGGAGAAGCAGGAAATTATTCTCTTTATAGTATTTCACCGCTTTCAATAAGAAGAGTTTAGCTAAAAACGTCTATTTACCAAATAAGAAGTGTTACTTTTGTAAGTGATAAAAATAAATTTATTTTATCTGGTGATGGTAAATTAATACCTATGCCAGGAATTTCTTTATCAAAACATATAGGAAGTAATAAATTTAAGGTTTTTGTAGAAGTTCCATTTACTAAACTTGAGAGACCAAAAGATTTTGTTGCTGTTTTAAGTATTGATGGAAAGCAATATCAAATGGTAAATGTGATGGGTAATATTTATGGAACTGAATTAGAAGTTTCTCCAATAAATAATACTACTACAGGTATGGCAATAGAATTAATTGATAGAGATTCTTTAGAGAAAAACGATGATTATCAAGGTACTACATGGATTTTACCGATAACCAATTAATTATTGTATGAACTATCTAAAAAGGAATGCTTTTAAAGCATTCCCTACGTAAACATTGGATTATAATCCTGTGATTTTCGTAAAAAATACACTTTTTAGACAGACCTACAATTCAACATATTTACGATTAATTTTTTAATTCTGCCATAAATTTTTGCATTTCTGGAGAAGGTACATCATCAAGAATTTTTTTCAAGGAATATTCTAAAACATTATATTGCTTTAAAGCATCTTGTTTTCTGTTTGTAGCTATAAGAGCTTTTACTTTATATTTACAAGCATTTTCAAAGCAATTATCTATAAGAAAAAATTTATCACTCAAATTAAGTAATTTATCATATTCTTTTTCATTATAATAATATTCAGATAATTCTTCAAAAGATTTATAGGCTAGGTTTCTATAATATTCTTGAGTACTAACAACCCAATTTTCTAATTCAAAACCTTTCATAAAATGATCTTTATATAAATCTAAAGCTTCTTCTAATTTTTTGTATTTATCTTTATTATCATTATTTTTTTTTAGCTAAATTTATTAAATACTCCATATTTGAGGCATCCCAAGTATAATCAATAGAAAAATTAAAACTATATAATTCTGAACTAAAATGAATAATGCTTGTATCATCAGAAAGTACGCTTAAAGCAGTTCTTAAACGATTAAACATAACATACATAGCAGAAGAGCTTTTATCGCCTTCAGGAAATAAATTTTGATAAATTTGTTCTCTATTTACGCCTGTTTTATTCAATAACAAATAAATAAATAATAGTTTAACTTTTTTTCCTTTCCAATCTTTTTTTGAAATATCTTTATCACCTTTTGATACATTCAAATCACCAAAAGACATTATTTTTAAACTATCATCTTCATATAGGTTTTTATTGACAGTAATATCTAAATTTTCTTCTTTTTTATTTTTAAGATTATTATCACTTGTATTTAGTTCTTTTTCTAATAAAATATAATTTTTTTCTTTAATGATTGTTTGAGCTAGTTGTTGATATTCATTAAAATTTTTTATTTTATCAAGTTTAAAATAGCTTAAAGTTTTATATACATATATTCTAGCCAGATGATAAAAATGTTTTTCTTGTTTTGCTATTTGTTCAATATCATCAAGATTTTTTAAAACTTCAATATAATTATTTGAATAAAAATTTATTAAAGCCAATTCTAATTTATATTCTAAAAAACCCAAATCTCCATCACTTAATTTTCGTATATTAATAGCTTTATTGATAAGTTCTTCAGCATAATTAAAATCTTTTTTATATATTGAAATATGTGCTTTTAATTTAAAAAATAGTGCATCAAGAATTGGGGTTGAAATATTTTTTGATAAAATCTCTAAAGTTTCTAAAGATTCATCTGTTTTTAAATCATTTTTTTCAAGACAATATGTTTCTGCTAAAGTAAGATAAATATACATCTTTTCAAGAATATTATTTGTTTTATTTACTAATTCAAGCCCATTAATACAATTATTATAAGCTTTTACAAACTCACCTTGATAATTATAAATAATAGCTAAATTATTGTAAGTCATTCCATTTGCAATTATATTAAATTTTTTTGTTAGGTATAAAGCTTGTTCATAAGATGATATTGCATTATTAAAATCGCCTAACCAAGTATATGCCAAACCCAAATTATGATAAACTTTCATTAAATCATATTCATAGATAATTTTACCTCTTAGTTCAATGGCTTTAATAAAATATTCAAGTGCTTTATCAAGATTATGAATTTGCATATAACAAATACCAATACAATTAATTAAAGCAATATAATCGGTTAATTTAAGGTTTCCTTCTTTTTCAAGTTTTATTAGTTTATCTAAACTTTGAACAAAATAACCCGATGAAGCATCGCTTATCCCTTCTTCAAGAAAAATCAAATCTGTTTTATCTCCGTCTTTTATTTCTTTACAAATTGTAATTGCTTTATTTATCATACCAGTAGAGCGTAATATCCTTATTTTAAGGTATAAATAAAAGGAATTTTCAGAATAATAATTTTTTAACTCATTCATTAATATTTCAAGTGTTTCAAAAAGATAATTTCTAAAATAATATTCATAATTTTTTTCAAGATATTCAAATATTTTATTATGTTGTCCTGCTTCTAAAAATATTGAAAGTAAGTTCTCAGAATCTTCTTCTTGGAGAATACTAATATTTTTATTAAAAAATTTATCTTTATCTTCTTTTGGTAAGTTATGAAAAAAGTTTTTTAAGGTAGGTAAAAAAGATGGGTTATAAAAATAATCATTATCATTTTTATTAGAAATAAATATATTATTTTGAATTAAAATATTAATAGAATTTTCACTATTATCCTTTAATAACTCTTTTATTATAGAAAGACTTATTTTATTTATAAATAAAGTTTGATTAATAAAAAACTTTAAGTCAGAACCCAAATTTTGATAAACTTGTTCTGTTATATGATTAATAGCTGTTTTTAATAAGATATTTTTATAATAATTATCTAAATCTTCTTTATTATTTAAATTTTGTGCTAAAAGTATAAATAAAGAGATGCATTTTTGAGAATTTATTAATAAATCATTTGTCAAATCAAGATCTTTTTTCATTAATCCTAGTAAGTTTTTAGCATCATTTTTTGTAAGCATTAAATCTTTTAAAGTAATTTCTTTTATCTCATTTTTCATAAAATAGATATAAAAAGGTTCTGGAAAATTTTGTTTAGAAACAAGTATTATTTTCAATAATTCAGGGCAATAATTTAATAAAAACATTATTATTTGTTGAATCATTGGTTCATTTTGAACTTCTTGAAAATTATCTATTATCAAGAAATAATTATTAGTTAAATTAAATTCTAATTCATTTGAAAGTAATCCGATAAAATTCTTTATTTGTTTTTCATTATTTAATGCTTGAGAAAAAAATTCTTCTAGTTTATTTGAGACTAAATTATTTTCCAAAAAAACTTTATAAATATAGCTTAAAAAAGTTACAGGGTCTTTATCCCATTCATCAAGAATATACCAAGATCTATTATTTAATTTTTTTTTATTTACTTCTTGGTTTTGAAAAAAATCTATTACAGCAAAAGTTTTTCCAAATCCTGATAATCCAGAAATATAAATACATTTTTTATTTTCATTAATTGCATTTTCAAAAGACTCTTTTATACCCTCTCTTTGAATGCACAAATAAGGAAGAGAAGGTTCTTTTATTTTTCTTGCAATAACTTTTATGGTCATAATAAAATCTTATAAGCTTTCTAATTTTTTTAATAAATAGACAGCATAATATCCTTAATGATTAAATAATTTTTTACTATTATATAATGAAAAAAATAAATTTATTATTTATTTTTTTCTATAATGCTCTATTAAAGTATCATAAACAGGTTTTGGTAAAAATTTTTCAATCATTTTTTCCCATCCTTCAGGCCCAACCAAACCTTTTATAAAACTTGAACTAATTTCAGAAATTTCTCTTGGAGGCATAAGAAAAACAGTAGATATATTATTATTCATATCACCATTTACATTTCTCATTCGTCTTTCAAACTCATAATCAGATTCACTTCTTATTCCTCTTATTATATATTTGCAATTCATTTGCTCTGCATATTTTATAAGAAACTGATTTTCAAAATGAGAAATAATAACATTATTAAGATCTTCAGTAGATTTTTTTAATAAATCTATTCGTAATTTTAAATTAAAAGTATAACTTTTTTCAGGGTTAATACCTACTGCTACAATAAGTTCATCAAAAAGTTTAGAGCCTTCTCTAATCATATACATATGACCCTCAGTTAATGGATCAAAACTTCCTGCGTAAACTCCTCGTACAATTTTTTTGTTCATTTAATAAACTCAATATTTCATAAATATAAATACTCAAAAAACAGATTTAAATTTTATAAGCTAATTTTTTTGATTTAGCAACAGATTTCACAGATTTCAAGGATTAGTATTTTAATTTTTTATTATCTGTGTTATTCGTGTAATCCATGGCTAAAATATTTTCTACATCTTAATTTGTAGAGACGTTTTATAAAACGTCTCTACAAAAAATTTTATTTTATTTTTGCTAAAACATCATTTGTTATATCAATTCCACCATAAAACATAGCTTGCTTATCTACAACATAAGAAAGTTTTTTTTGTGTTGCAATTTCTTTAACAGCAGCTTCTACTTTAACTTTTAACGAATCTCTCATTTTTATAAGATTTTTTTGTTTAGATTCTAAAGATTTTCTTGCTTCTCCTTCTTTCTTATCTAATTCACCTTTATATTGTTTATAAAGTTTTTCTAACTCTTCTTTAGATTTTTTTTGTTGCATAGCTTGTTGTAACTTTGTTTGTCTATCCATTAAATCTTTTTTCAAACTTTCATCTAATTTTTGTATTTCTTGTTCTGCATTTCTTAATGCAGAATATAGAGAACT
>JBBTGK010000020.1:5742-18186 GCA_038060635.1 Cyanobacteriota bacterium
TCAATGAATCTGGTTGCTTCAGTGATATTGAATACTTCAAGTTTCTTTTGGGATTTTTTGTCACTTACCTGGACATCGGCAAGTTCAAGCGGATTTCCTTCAATACGAGCAGAATATAGAGAACTTTTTTGAATAATTGTTTGAGTATTTAAAACACCCATTCCATCAGCTTTTGCAACTGAAGGGCTAATTAAATTTAATGAAATTAATGAGGCAAATATTGCCGAAATTATTTTTTTGTTCATAAAAACTCCTTAAAATTCTATTTATTAATTAAAACTATTTTATTTTCTTTATAACATCTTCTGTTACATCATTTCCACCAAAAAGAACAGCTTGTTTATCAACTATAACGTCTAAATTTTTATCTTTAGCAACATCTTTTATTGCATTTTCAACTTGAGTTTTTAATTTATTACTCATATCTTCAAGCTCTTTTTGTTTTTTTTCTGATAAATCTTGTCCATCTTTACGTTTTTTTTCAAGTTCGGCTTGAAAACTTTCTTGCATTTTACGTAATTCATCATCAGTTGCTTTATTCATTCTAGCTTCTTCAAGTAATTTAGATTTGTATAAAGTTTCTTTTTTTAAATCTTCTTCAAGTTTAGTTACTTCTTTTTTTGCATTACCTAAAACTTCAAAAAGCTTACTGGTTTCAAAAATCTTTTTTGTGTCAACTACTCCAACTCCACCAGCTAAAGCACTTAATGAAAAAGAAGATAAAAGTAATGAAGTTCCTAAAACTAAAAATTGTTTTTTCATATTATTCCTTAAAATATTTAGAATTTTTGTCCTATACTAAAATGAAACTGAGCCCCTTTTGAAAGATTAAAGGGTTGTGTAATATCTCTGATACCATAATCAGCTCTTAATGCCCCAAGAGGAGTATTTAATCTTAAACCTAAACCATAACCATAACGTATAAATTGGTTTAATAAAGTGTTATTAAAAGCTTCGCCATCGGCTGCATCTGTTTTAATATTATCTTTTGTTATTTTTAAATTTTTATCCCAAAAGTTTCCTGCATCAATAAAAGCAACCCCAGAAAGTATATTGAATATAGGAAATCTTAATTCTGCACTTCCTACCACAGAGCTTTCTCCACTCATATAACCAAATTCAGGCCATCCTCTAATTGTATCAAAACTACCAGAATAAAATCTTTCATATACTGGAATAAGTGGTTTAACTTTACCACTTGAATCAAGGTTTGTTTGAGCTCCTGTTCCTAATAAATAACCACCTCTTACACCAAGTGCCAAAGTCCATTTATCAAGGTATGGAACGGGAATATATTTATTAAAAGTGCCAAAAAACTTCCAATAACTAATATCTCCAAAAGAAGGTTCTACAGAAAGAGAATTATTCCAACCATCATGAGGTTCTGCCGCAAAATCTCTTGTATCATAAGAAAAAGAAAGCCCTAATGCAAATCTATCATCGTAGCCTTTATTACTTGAAGGTAAATCTTTTTTTATTTTATTTTCTGTATAATCTTTAAAATTATTTTCAATACTAATTGCTATATCTTTTTCAGAAGCAATTTTACTATTTTTCAAATCATTAAAACTTTTATCTACGGTTGTTGGCTTATTATCTTTGTCAACTAAATTATTTCCTTTATCGTCTTTAGAAAATTTTATTTGAACATCATCAACTCTAGGAATTGAAGGTTCTACACGTTCTGCTCTAACTGAAAAAGCTAGTCTCCAAGGAGAAGTAAGAGGATCTCCAAATAAAGCTCTACTAAAGTTAAAAGATAAACCTGTTCTATCATTTATCATTATATAATTATAAAGAGCATTTCCTGTATCAAATTTGCTACTAAATTGACTAATATTTTGAAAGAAATTACCTTGTCTTGTTCTATAAACACTAGCACCTACACCAGTTCTAGCTGGTAAATATTGAGGTAAAAACCAAGGATCAAACCAATCTAATTTTCCTAAATAGTTAGAACCTGTTGTTCCTAACCAACCAGCACCAGCTTGAAGTTCTGCACTAATATTTTGTCCAGTTCCAAAAACATTACTTTTTGATATAGAAAAAGTCCCTACAATACCATCTCTAGTATTATAACCAGCTCCCATATTTACAGAGCCTGTTGATTTTTCTTTAACTACTATTTTAAGAATTATATGATTTTTATTTTTTTCTCCAGCTTCAAATTTTCTATCAACAGTTTCAAAAAAATTGGTATTGTATATTCTTCTTAAATCATCTCTAAAAATTTCAAAGTTTAAAACATCACCTTTTTTTAATCTTACTTCTCTCATTATGATGTCTGGTCTTGTTTCTGTATTACCTTCAAGTTTTATATCTTCAATAATACCTTCATTGATAAGAAGATCTATAGAACCATCATCTTTTAATTGAGGTGTTACAGAAACAGCTTCATATCCTTGGTCTGTATATATTTTTTTTATAGTATCTAAAGACTCTCTTGCATCATTGTAATCAAGTATTTTATTTAATTGTTTATTAAATAAACCTTCTATTTTTTCAGCTTTTACAATTGTGTTTCCAATTGCGGTTACTTTTTTTAGAATTGGATTTTCGGTTACATTAAAAATTACTCTGAATCCATCAAGATAAGGTTCTTTCCCTGCGGTCAAATTTTCCTTAAACCAGCCTAAACCATATATTCTTTGTAAATCTTCTTTTATTTGTGAAGGCGTAACATAATCACCTACCTTCATAAGAATAGCAAACTTTATAGATGCTTTTCTTTGAGAACCGACAACATCAATATCAGTTACTTTTATTTTTTCTAAATCATCTATTTTAGGAATATCAATATCAGACTTTTCCTTTTTTATATCTAGACTAGGAATATCAATAGCTTTTGCATTATCTGTAAAAGACAATAAAGCCATCACAGAAAGCAAAAATAAACTTTTCCTCATTAATTCTTTAACCCACACTTTGTTCAAATTTTAATTTAACTTAAGACTAAGTTACATTTTAAATAAAAATATTTGATTAGTTTATTCTTTAGTATTATATTTTTATTAATTTTAATAAAAGTTATCTTATCAAAAAGCTAAAATTTGTTTAACTAATATAATTTAATAACAAAATTTAACAAAAGTACTTGATTTTTACTACTATTTACTCTTATTATTTAGTGTAGATTATAAAACGAATTCAAATATTTTGGAGGGTCTAATGAGCATAAGCTTAGTAAAAGGTCAGAAAATATCTCTCGAGAAAACATCCCCTGGATTAAAAAAAATAAAAGTTGGACTTGGATGGGATGTAAAAAAAACAAATACAGGGGAAGATTTTGACTTGGACGCGTCAATTTTTTTACTTGGCGAAAACGAAAAAATACCAACAAACAATCATTTTATTTTTTATAATAACTTAAAAAGTCCTGATGGTGCTGTTATACATACTGGTGATAATAGAACAGGAGATGGAGATGGAGATGATGAAGCTGTTTTAGTTGATCTCTCTAAAGTTTCTGATGAAGTAAAAAAATTAGTTTTTGTTGTTACTATTCATGATGCAGAAAATAGAAAGCAAAATTTTGGTCAAATATCAAATTCTTTTGTAAGAATAGTAAATGAAGAAAATAATCAAGAAGTAGCTAAATATGATTTAGGTGAAGATTATAGCGTAGAAACATCAATGATTATGTGTGAGCTTTATAAACATGGTACGGAATGGAAATTAAATGCGGTTGGTAGTGGTTACAAAGGTGGTTTACAAGCACTTGTTGATAGATATGCTAACTAATATATTAAAATAAATCTATTCCAAATTTTTTTAATATTAAACCAAATATAAAAAATAATATAATTGTAAAAAAAATATATAAAAATAAACTCATTAAAAAACCAAGCTTATCATATAGAAAAGGAAAAACTAGAAACATAGGTAATGTTGGAATCACATACCAGAAAGTATAGTAAGCGTGGTTTTTTATTTTTATACCTGATTGATTTTCAAAATACAACCATAATAAAGTTAAAACTGTAACCATAGGTATAGAGCTTATTATTGCACCTATTTTATCTGATTTTTTCGCAAATTCAGAAACTAGAACTATAATCAAAGAAGTTATAGCATATTTAAATATTACATAAGTCATATTATTTAGCTTTTATTATAATAACAAAAAATATATTTAATTTTATAAAATATTAGGCATTTTAACATCTAATAAAAAAAAACTAATGTTATTTATAGCTCAAAAAATAAAAATACATTTAAATTTTTATCTTAAAAAAATATTTTATTAATCTTTGTCAAAAATTTTGCTATAATTCACAAGCTAATTATTTTCAAAATAAATAAAATAATAATTATGAAAAAAATATTGAATCTTATAATACTAAGCGTTTTTGTTTCTTTTATGTCCTCTTGTTACCTTATAAATCAAGGTGCAAATCTTTTAAAATATAATCTTTCTGCAAGAGATTTAGAACAGGTCTATAAAGATCCCTCAACATCAAAAAAAGTTAAAGAGCGTATAGAATTAGTATTTGAAATAAGAAAATTTGCTATTGAACATATTGGTTTAAAACAAAATAAAACATACACAAAATATGTTCAACTGAATGATAGAAATTATTTAGTTAATGTTGTAGTTGGAAGTAAAAAAGATAAATTAGAAGCTTATCAATGGAGCTTTCCTTTTTTTGGTTCATTTCCATATAAAGGATTTTATAATTACTCAGAAGCAAAAGCAGAAGAAAAAAGATTAAAAGAGTTAGGCTATGATACTTATATAAGATCAGCAGGTGCTTTTAGTACTTTAGGATGGTTTGATGATCCAATTTATTCATATATGTTGAATTATTCTACCGAATATCTTGCAAATCTTATTATTCATGAAATGACTCATGCTACTGTTTTTATAAAAGATAATGTCCAATTTAATGAAGAAATGGCTTCTTTTGTAGGTGATAATGGTGCAGTTGAGTTTTTAAAATTTAAATATGGTGAAAAATCAAATGAATATAAAAACTCTTTTTACTCTAAAGAAGATAATAGAACTTTTTCAAAATATATAAATGAATTTCATGATTCTATGAATAAAATGTATAAAGATCCTAAATTAAGTTTGGATGAAAAAATGTCTGAAAAAAGAAGAATAATAAATGACTATAAATATGATAAATTTAAAGATTTTCAGAAAAAATTAAAAATTAAAAGTTCTTATTCTTGGTTTCCAAAACAAAAATTAAATAATGCTGTAATTATGGGTTTTATTACTTATGAACAAGATGCTTCTTTATATACAAAGGTTTTTGAAAAACTTGGCAAAGATTTACCAAAAACTATTAGATTTTATAAAGAACTTGAAAAAAGAAGCGGAAATAATCCAAAACAGTTTTTAAAAGATTATTTGGATAATAAAATAAAAGTAGATTTATAATTTTTTTATATGGTTATTAAGTGTTTAGAGATTTTAAATTAGATTTTTATAAAAACAAAAATAATAAATTTAATGATTTATTTTTAGAAATTTTAATAGATTTTCTTACTGAGCTAAATATAGAAAATGTTTATCAATATGGATATTTTAATTCAAATTTTATAGAAAAAATAAATAGTTATTGTGTTTCAGAAAATAATAATTATTCTTTATTTTTAAATTATTTGGATATAAAATCTTCCAAATTAATGGAAGATAATAATAACCTTAAAATTTCTATTTTTAATCCTAATATAGATTTTAAATACACTGAATCAGAATTTTATTTTATTTTTGATAAGGAAATATTTTCAGAACTTATTAAATCAAATAAATTTGAACCTAAATACCTAATAACTAATAAAGGTTTTTATACAAAAGATTTTGAAAACCAGTATGGATATAAATACAATTTTTTTGAATATTCTTTTTTTAGTAAAAATGATTCTAGTGATTTTTTAGATAAAGTATCTATCTTTGAAGATATGATTGATTATTTATTTTTGTTAAAAGAAAATTATTTAAAAGATGAAAATATAATTGATTTTTATGCAGAAAATAATAATTTTAACTTAGAATCTATAGATATAGAAATAAATACTATTTTAAAATACCTTAAAACTACTAATCTAAAAGATAAAAGCTTTTTTTATGAATATATTGAAGAATTATCTAAAAACTTAGTTTTTGAAAAAGAATATTTTACAGAAGAGACCTCTAATTTAATTTATGAATTTTTAAAAAATGGTCAAAAATAATGAATAAATCATTAGGTTTTATTATTAAAACTCTTGAAAAATTTATAACTAAGTTTAACATAACTAATATTTTTGCTTTTAATGAAGATAATTTAGAAAAAATAAGTGAAAAAATAGAATATATAAGTTTAGATTTATTGAATAAAAAACTAAATACTGATATAAACTTTTTTATAATAAATAATTTACCCGTTTATACACTAATAAAATCTTTTGATTTTGAAAATACTGATTTTTTAATAACCACGTTAAATAATAATTTATCAATAGGTGTAATGAGTTTTTTAAAAAAAAATAATATTAATATTTTAGATATAAACACTGATTTTATTATCATATATAAAACAAAAAATCATTTTTTACTTAATTATCTAAAAAAATTTAAAAAATTAGAAGCTTTTTCTAATTTACAAAAAGAAGAAATAAAATTTAAAAAATACTCTTTAGATAAACAAAATACAAAAGAGTTATTTAGATATGATGAAATTTTATCAAAAATAGCTGACTATATTATTTTTAATAAATATAAAGTAGTTTCAGTTGATTTTTTTGATACTTTAATATATAGATTTTTAAACGAACCTCATTGTTTATTTTCATCTTTATATAAAAAATTATTAGACAATAAATTAATAGAGGATAATTTTAATAAGTATGAGTTTTTATTTTTAAGACTTTCTGCTGAACAAATGGCAAGAAAAAAAGCTAAAAAAAAATCAATATACGAAATAAACCTTGATTATATCTATGAAGAGATGAAAAATATTATTTCTGATATTGAGAAAGCTAAAAAAATAGAAATAGAAACAGAAATAGAATTATCTGTTATGAATCCCTTTGTTTATTCACTTATACAATATTTAAATTCTAAAAATATAAAAATAATAATAACATCAGATATGTATTTGAGTTCAAATAATTTAAGAGATATTTTAAAAGCCAATAATTTTAATTTAGAATTATTAGAGCAAATTTTTATATCGTCTGAACATAATTGTTTTAAAGCTAATAAAGGTCTTTTTTATAAAATACTTAATGAAATGAATTTAGAACTTAATGAAATAGCTCATATTGGTGATAACACCATGTCAGATTATGAAATTCCTTTGTCTTTAGGAATAAAATCATATTTATATAAAGAAAGTGATTATGTAATAAATTTAAGAAAAAGGGAATGTTTTTTAGATAATAACAAAATAATCGAATTTTCAAATTATTCTACAAGAAAAATGTTATCTAATGTTAAAATAAGTAATAATCAGATTGAAAATAGTTTTTTTAATTTGGGTACTTCTGTTATTTCACCTATTTTATCTTCATACATTTTTTGGGTTTTAGAACAAGCAAAAAAATATAATATAAAAACCCTTTTAGTTTTGATGAGAGAAGGAGAGCTTTTTTATGAAATGCTTTATAAATCTATAAAATCTCTTGATTATGACATAGAAATAAAAATATTTTATACATCAAGACTCTCTCTTTTAATTCCTTCAATCGATGAAAATATAGACCAAAAAGAAATTTTTGATTTTTTATATACTTATCTTTATAAAAAATCAAATTTTGAAACCGTCTATAACTTATTTAAGATATTAGAATTAGATACATCAAATATGGATAAAAATTTTTTGGATAAAAAAATAGAATTAAATGATTTATTTAGTTTTTGCGAAATATTCACTCAAGAAAAGCTAAAAAAGAATTTTAAAGATGTAATTAAAAATAAATCAAATATTATATTTGAATATTTAAAAGAAACTTTGGGTGATAATATAAATAGTTTTGCTTTTGTTGATATTGGCTATAGTGGTACTCAGCAAACAATTCTTACTAAAATACTTAATTTATATACACCAAAAATTAAAAGATATGGGTTTTATTTATCAAATAGTCCAAACTCATTAATAAATTGCCTAAATACCAATGATATCTATAAATCTTATTTTTCTGAACAATTTTTTTCTAATAATATTTTAACCTCATATTCAAAAAATTTAATTCTTTTTGAAAAATTTATCTGTTCAGTTATAGGAACTAATGTTGATTATGAATCTAATTTTTGGGGAACAGAATTTTTGTTATCAAAAATTGAAAAGGTTGATTATAATGAATTTATTTTTATTAGTGCTATTAAAAAAGGTATTCTTTTTTATCATGATTTTTATACTAAAATAAAAAAAACTAAACTAAGTAAAAACTTTAATATTTTTAATACAGAAAATAAAGATATAATTGAATATAATTCATTGATTTTATCACGATTTCATTCTATGCCATTGAAAGAAGAAGTTGAAATAATTGATAAATTACATCATTTTAATCATATTATTAATAAATCATTGAAATTAACAGGTGATGAGCAAATTTTATATGATCATAAAAAAAATGGAGCGGATGTTTTAATAAGAGAAAAACATAATTATTGGAAACAGGCTATTATTCAAAAAAATGACCCTGATAAAATGGATAAACTTATGTATGATTTTTTACTTTCTCGATTTGTCTAAAATTTTACTATTTATAAACAATCATAAAAGTTAAAAAAATATCAAAAAAATATTTATATTTACGTTAAAAATAGTTTATAATTAAGTAAGTTTTTTTTTAATTTTTACTATAATATTATTATATATAGATTAAGTAGATTTTTTTTTGGAGTTTGTTTTTTGTGAAAAAAATATTTAATTTTTCAGTAGCAACATTAATTTTAGTTTCTTCATTATCTTCTTGTGCTGAAAGAATTAAGGGTAATGTTTCAGAATCTAATACCTTCTCAACAATAGAAAGTAATACCCCTGATTCTTTACCATCAGGAAAAGCAGAAAATCAATATCTCATAAAAAGAAGAGGTTTAGCTTATCTTCAAAAAGAAACTGCATTTTCTGAAAAGTTTAATCTTAAAATATTAAAAAAAATACCTAATGTTTTAATTGATGTTGTTGAAATGGAATCATCTGACGATGTAAAAGCTCTAAAAGACTCTGGCTTAGTTGAATATATCGAACCTAATTATATTAGGCAAATGGTAGTAAGAGGTTCAGGTAGTTCTGAAATTTCTGCATCTAGCAGTAAAGATATTGGTGTTTCAAAAGTAAATTCTCTTTATAAAGGAAGCCCTTATATAACTGTTGCCGTTGTTAGTACAGGAGTTGATACTTCTCATCCCGCATTAAAAAATAAATTGTTAAAAGGATTTAGCACTTTTAGTAGCGAAGATTCTGAAAACGATATAAACGGAATTGGCACTCATCAAGCAGGAGTAATAGCTGCTGAAGATTCTGAAAATTCAGTTTTTGGTATTTCTCCAAATTGTAAGGTTATGCCAATAAAAGCTTATAATGATAGAGGTGAAGTAAAAGATAGTGATCTTATACAAGGTTCTGTTTGGGCATTAGAGCATGGGGCAAATATAGTTACTTTTACAGCTGATGGTGCTTCTAATAGTCAAGTTTTTCAAGATTTATTTAAATATGCTTTTACCAAAAAAGTACCTATAATTATTGGTAGCGGTGATTTGGGTACAGATCAACCTAGTTTTCCAGCTTCTTCTGGTGGTGCTATTGTAGTTAGTTCAATTAGTTCAGGTAGTTCGGCATCTTCTTTTTCAAATAAAAGTAAATATATTTCAGTTTCTGCACCAGGTGAAAATATAAAATCACTTTCAACTATGAAAAAATTAATTCAAACATCAAAAACAGCTACACTAAGTGGAACAGCAATATCAGCAGCTTATGCAGCAGGTGAAATGGCTTTGATAAGAAGTAAATATACAGATTTAGATCTTGCTGGAATGAAAAAACACTTAGAGCAAAATGTAGATGCTGTTTCTGCTCAATATAGCGATAGCACTGGTTATGGTGTAATAAGTCCAGTAAAAGCTGTTTCTGTAAAAATAATAAAAAAATAATGTTCTTAAAATTAAATAGTGGTGTAAAAATATCTGGTGTTGGTCATTTTTTACCAGAAAATATTGTTACTAATGAACAAGTTTTAGCAGAAAGTTATCTAACTCTTACAGATGAATGGATAAAAAAAAGAATTGGTTCTGAAAAAAGACACAGAATAGCCGATGAACATTTTACTTCTGATATTGGAATAAAATCTTCTTTAAAAGCTCTAGAAAATTCTTCGACCAAAGCAGAAGAGCTTGAAATGATAATTTTATCTACTATTTCACCAGATAATCCTAGCCCAGCAACAGCATGTGCAATTCAAAATGGATTAGGAATTTCATCAAATTATTGCCCTTCTTTTGATATAAGTGCTGCATGTAGTGGTTTTATATATGGTCTTGATATTGGTGTAAAAAATATTCTTACAGGGGCAAAAAAAGTCTTAGTTGTTTCTTCTGAAGTAAGATCAAGGTTTGTTAATAAAAAAGATCCTTCTACTTTTGCTATTTTTGGAGATGGTTCAGCTGCTGTTGTTTTAGAGCCATGCGAAAAAAACGAAGGTATTATCTCTATAGAAATCTTAGCTGATGGACAAGGATATTTTTCTGTTCATATACCAGCAGGAGGTTCTAGAAAACCAGCTAATGAAGAAACAATAAAAAATAACGAACATTTTATAAAAATGGAAAATGGCGAAAAGATTTTTTTTGAAGTTGTTGAAGGAATGGTTAAACATAGTAAAGAGTTTTTAGAAAAATCTGGCTTTACCCTTGATGATATTGACTTTTTTATTCCTCATCAAGCCAATTTAAGTATCATAAAAGAAGTTTCTCGAAGATTAGAATTACCCAAAGAAAAGCTAATAACAAATTTTTCTGAAGTTGGAAATACTTCATCGGCTTCAATTCCAATCGCTTTTTCTCAAGCACTTCAAAAAGGTCAAATAAAAAAAGGAAATCTTGTTTTAATGACAGCTGTAGGGGCCGGTCATACAATGGGATTAGCTTTAGTGAGAGCATAATATAAATGAAAAGAGACTTTGAAAAATTCGATGAATTTAATAAAATTTTAGAAGCTGAAAATGTAAATAATTCAGAATCAAAATTATTACCAATAGAAAGATTAGCTATTTTATTTGATGATGGTAAATTTAAAGAGTTATTTAAATATTCTAGTGTATCGCCTTTTGCAGAATCTTTTAAAGATGGTATTTCATGTGCTTTTGGTAATGTAAATGGAAAGCCTATAGTTGCTTATGCTACCGATTTTTCTTTTGAAGGTGGAAGCATTGGTGTTCATCAATCAAATCAGATTTTAGAGCTTTATAGATTAGCAAAAAATCATTGTATTCCAATTGTAGCTTTAATAGAATCTGGTGGTGCAAAATTAATGGATACAATTCATGTCCAAGAATCTTTAGCAGGAGTTCTTAGAGAAGCTGTTTTTTCTTCTGGTTTTATTCCACAAATAACATGTACTTTTGGTCATTGTATTGGTGCATCAGCTTTTATCTCTGTGCTTACAGATTTTGTGATTATGGAAAAAGATTCAAATTTATCTATTTCAGGAGCAAATGTAAATAAAGCAGCTACTGGAGAAGATGTTACCCAAGCAGAAATTGGAGGTAGTGCAATTCATACAAAACATTCTGGTTCGGCTCATTTTGTTACATCTGGTGAAGAAAATACAATAAAAAAAGTAAGAGAATTATTAAGTTGGTTGCCTCAAAATAATAAAGAAAAACCGCCAATAAAAGAATATATCGAAACTGAAGAAAGAGAAATAAATGAAATTTTAGATTTATTGCCAGATGATGAAATGAAACCTTTTGATGTAAAAAAACTAATTAAATTATTTACTGATGATAATGAGTTTTTTGAAATTCAAGAAGACTATGCAAAAAATCTTGTAGTTGGTTTTGCTAGATTTAATGGAATTCCTGTTGGAATAGTAGCAAATCAATCCCTTTATATGGGTGGAGCTTTAGATACCAAATCATTTAGAAAAGCCATAAGGTTTATTAATACTCTATCTGCATATAATTTTCCTATGCTTAATTTTGCTGATGTTCCTGGTGCAGTACCAACATCTGATGAACATAAAAAAGGTATATTAAATCTTGGTGCATCTTTTCTTCAAGCTTTAGGTCATCATAAAAATCTAAAACTAAGTATTATTGTAAGAAAATGCTTTGGTGGTGCATATAGCATGATAAATCCTAAAATATCTGGTGGAGATATTATTTATGCCTATCCAAATGCTTCTATTGGAATTATGAGCGATAAAGCAATGAGTTCGGTTTTGGGTAAAAACTCTGTTATTAGAGAAATAATAGTTACTTTAAATGAAAAAAATCTAAAATTAACTC
>JBBTGK010000021.1:0-6156 GCA_038060635.1 Cyanobacteriota bacterium
ATATCAGATTTCCAAAATCTTATATGATGCCTTCTTTTATAAAGAGTCAAAACACTTGATGTTTCTCTTGCGTATCCAAGATCTTGAACCCTTCCATACATTTGTAATGCAGAAAAAGGTAAATTTTTAAAACCTATTTTTGGTTGAACCCATTTTGAATCTTCAAAAGCTTTTTCTATTTGAGCTTGATTTTTAGCTATAAAAATAATATTTAATGGGTCACCTTGCTTTCCTGCTATTTTTTCAGAATAAGGAGGTAAATCAGCTTCTTTATAAGTTAATTTAAATGGTTCTGATTTTAAATCGTCATAAAGTTTTACTAATGTGTTTTGATAAAAAGACTCTAAATTGGGATCATTAAAATAGTAAATAACACCTTTTTCAAAAGTTTGTTTGGCTACAGTATCACCTAATTTGTCTTGTTGAATAAATTCTTGTTCTGATGTTGGATATCCTAACATATTTAGACCACCAGTTTGCACAAAAGATTTATAGATATCAGCATGAACCCAATATGCAGAGCTATTATTTGTTTTATAGATCATCATTCCATTTTCTGATTTATTTTTATAATTTATAACATAACCAGTGCTATCAGATGTTCTTTTTATATCATCTTTTACATAAAGTTCTAATTTATTTTTTAGTTCTGCTGTTAAAAATACTTCTTCAAGTTTTGCTTTTAAAGAAACTTCTTTTTTAGGATCAGTTTTAATGGGAGTTGTTGTTTTAGGTGTAGTAGTATCAGGCTCTTCTTCATCAACTTCTTCTTCTAAATCTTCTTCTTCAGAAACATCAATTTTTGGTTTATTTTGTGTTAAAACAGTTGGTTGTTGTGATATAACAGGTTCAGGTAATTTAATTTCAGTTTCTTCACCACCACAGCTAGATAAAAACACAATTAAGGTCAATATAATTAATTTATTAATATTTTTTTTCATACAAAAAGGCATTCTAAATAAAGACATACCTAGAATTATATCTGATATTAATTATATTAAGAAGATTATTTATTAATCTTTTTAGAATTAAAATAACTTATTTATTTGTTCAATCTCAGTTTTAGAAAGTTCAAATTCAAATATGCTTAAATCTTCTTTAATGTGTTGTTCAGAGCAAGTTCCTGTTAAAGGAGCAATACCTATTTGAGTTAAAAAACGAAAAAGAATTTGTGGACTAGTTTTAGATAATTTTTTTGCAATAGATGTAATTTCTTTACTTTCTAAGATATTAGGATTAGCACTAAGAGTCCAAAAACTTTGATAAATTATGTCATTATTATCACACCAAGTTCTTAGTTCTTTGTCATAATTACTACTTTTATAAAATCTATTTTGAATAACAGCAGGTTTAATGATTGAATTTTTATGCAATGATTTTAGAACTTTTAAATCATAACAATTACTTATACCTAATTGCTTTGCACCTTTTTCTTCATAGATTTTTTCCATAGCTTTCCAAACTCTTAAGGTCATTGATTCAGAATTCATAGGAGAATGTAAAACTAAAGAGTCAACATAATTGGTATGTAAGTTTTTTTGAGAAGTTTCAAATGATTGAGCCACCTGAGTTTCTAAATTAGCTGTTTTATCATAAGAAATTTGGTTAGGATCTTGTCCATCTAATGAAGTAAATTTTGTTTGTAAAAATATGTCTTCTCTTTTTATTCCTTCTTTTTGTAGGCTTAAAAGAGCGTCACCAACAAGTTTTTCACTATAATGTTTTGGTTGACAAGCAGTATCAATTCCTCTAAAACCTAATTTAACAGCTTGTATTACATAATCAGTTGTTTTTTCTTTTTTCCAAGCTGTACCATAAATTATTTTTGGCATTTTTACATTTTCAGAAGTTATAAAAAATTCTTGCTCTTTCATATCTTTAACCTTGGATTTTAATAACCTGTTTTTTTATGAATTATAGCAGAATTGTTTTTTTTATAATTTTTTTTTTAATATTAGAAAATGAAAATAACTTAAATTTTAAAACTATAATATAGTTATTATTTTTCAATAAAATAAATTTATAGAAAGGATTTTTGGAAATATGCTAAGTATAAAAAAAGTAGCAAATATATTTTTAATATCATTAATTATATTCAGTTATTCTAGTAATTCTTTTGCTTATAATAAAGTAATAAATAAAAAAATTGATAATAAAGAAAATTTAAATGAAAGTTTATATAAAGCAATTGAAAATAACGATTTAGAAGGTATAAAAAAATTAATTAAACAAGGTGTTAACCTTAATTTTAAAGATAATGAAAATAAAACTCCATTAATCTATTCTTCATTAACTGGGAACAAAGAAATGGTCGAATTAATTTTAAAAAATGGTGCTTATCTTGATTCAAAAGATAAATATGGAAAAAATGCTTTAACATTTGCGTTGATACTTGATCATATAGAAGTTTGTAAATTTCTCATAAAAAAAGGTATTGATATTAATAATAAATTTTATAATGATTATGTTGGTTGGAGTGAATCATTTACAAACTTAATGATGGCATCTTTTAAAGGAAATAAAGAAATAGTTGAATTGCTAATAAAAAAAGGTGTTAATGTTAATGAAAAAGATTCTAATTATGCAACAGCATTAACATGGTCTTTAAAATATGGACATAAAGAAATATCGAAAATCCTTATTAATAATGGAAGTAAATTTAATGATATATCAAATAATAGAGAAAATGACTTGATAGTTGCTTTACATTATAATCAAGAAGAATTAGCAGATTTTATGATAAGAAAAGGAGCTGATGTTAATTGTAAAGATAGCGATGGTAAAACAGCCTTAATTATTGCCTTAGAAAATAAGTATGAGAAAATAGTAATTTTGTTAAAAAAATATGGGGCTAAATAAAAAATGTTAAATAAAAAAATAAAACTAATTCTAATCTTATTATTAATATTTAGTTATCCAAGAAATGTTTTTGCAGTTAATAATAAAATAATAAAGAAAAAAATTGATAATAAAGGAAATTTAAATGAAAATTTATATAAATCAATTGAAAATAACGATTTAGAAAGTGTAAAAAAATTAATTTCTAAAGGAGTTAACATAAATCAATTTAAAGATATTTCTGAATATAAGAAACAATTAACACCTTTAATGTTTGCTGCAGAGAAAGGAAATATTGAAATAGTAAAATTACTTTTATTAAGTGGTTCTGATATCAATTCTAAAAATAATAATAACTTTACTGCATTAAAATCATCATTACTTAATTTAAATAAAGAATTAGCTATATTTTTAATAGATAAAGGATCTAATTATGATTTACTTGATTTGGCTGGAGTTGGTGATTTAAAAAGAGTAGAAGAATTAATAAAAAAAGGAGTTGATATTAATGTTAAAGATAATAATGGTAATACTCCTCTAATTATTGCTTTTAATTCAGGTGAAATGGAATTAGTTGAATTACTAATAAATAAAGGTGCTGATATTAATATTGAAGATAATAAATACGATAAACCTTTAATCAAAGCTATAATTTATGGCAATAAAAAATTAGCTGAATTACTAATAAATAAAGGTGCTAATATTAATACTAAAGATAATTCAGATATTAATCCATTAAATGTATCTTTAAATTCAGGTGAAATAGAAATACTTAAATTACTAATAAATAAAGGTGCTGATATTAATAGCAAAGACTTTTTAGGGAATACTCTTTTAATAAATGCTTTAAAGTATAAAAAACAAGACCTAGCAGAGTTTCTTATAAATAAAGGAGCTGATGTTAATGCTAAAAATAATGATGGGCAAACACCTTTAATAATTATTTGGAAAGGAATAGATACAGAAATAGTTGAATTACTAATAAATAAAGGAGCTAATATTAATGATAAAGATAATTATGGTAATAATCCTTTAATTAACTCTTTAACTTATTCTAATAAAGATATTACTAAATTACTTATAAATAAAGATGCGAAAATTAATATTAAAGCTAATGAAGATATGCCTCTTATATTTAGATTTTTTATATTAGCATTAGAAAATAAAGAAAAAGGACTTGCATTGTTTATAAGTAATGAATTTGAATTTAAAATTAGTAATTTTCTTTATAATACATCTATGAAAATTTTTTCATTTTCTGGTTATAAAGAAATAATTGGATTTATTATTAATAAAGGATTTAATTTTGAAATAGGTGATGATTTTGCTAATGATACATTAAATTGGGCTTCAATATCTGGTTATAAAGAAATAGTTGAACTACTTATCAATAAAGGAGCTGATGTTAATTCTAAAGATAAAAATGGAAAAACACCTTTACGTAATTCTTTATATTTAAAAAAAAATGAAATTGCTAAATTACTTATCAATAAAGGAGCTAATATTAATAATAAAGATGAGGATGGTAGAAATTTTTTAATTAATGCCATAAGTTATGGAAATAAAGAAATAGTTGAATTTCTTATTAATAGAGGATTTAACATTAATAGTAAGGATAAAAATGGAAAAACATCTTTATTGAATGCTTTAAATTTTGAAAAAGAAGAAATAGCTAAATTACTTATCAATAAAGGAGCAGATATTAATGCTAAAGATGATAATGGACAAAATGCTTTAGTATTAGCATTAGACAATAAAAATCAAAATGAAATTGCAGAAATTCTTATAAATAAAGGTATTAATATTGAGCTTAAAGATCATATTTATCGTACTCCTCTAATGATAGCGTCAGCTAAAGGTTATAATAAAATAGTTGAATTACTTTTAAAAAAAGGTGCAAAGGCTAATGCTAAAGATGATTCTGGTTATACATCTTTAATATTTGCTTCTAGGGCTGGAAATAAGGAAATAGTAAGCTTACTAAAAAAATATGGAGCTAAATACTAAAAGTGAAAAAATAATTCCTAATTTATAAATTAATAATAATAATAGATCCTCTAAATAAAAAATAAATTAAAATTCATAGTATTATTTATAGTTTTTGAATAAAAATGTTGGTTTGTAGGGTGATTTTTAAATCCACCAGTACATTTGTAAGGCTAGGTTTCAAACCTTCCTTATAAAATCAAATGAGAATTAATATAGATTTAAACGGAAAGAATAGTATATGAATAAATTTGAACCTATTGCTATTATAGGACAAGGTTGTGTTTTACCTGAGTGTTTTTCTCCTGAGCAACTATGGGAAACAATATCAAATGGTAAAGTAAATATACAAAATGCCAAAGAAAACTCTTGGCGTGTTAACAAAAATGATGTTCTGGTTGATAAAAACAAACCTGAAACCGTTAATAGAGCTTGGCATGATAAAGGTGGATATATTAATGGATTTGAAAAGATTTTTAACCCTAAAGATTATAAAATAGATCCTATTATTACAAATGAATTAGATCCTTTATTTCAATGGTGTTTTTATTCAGCACAACAAGCTCTTATAGATTCTGGTTATATGGATTCTGAAGTTAAAAATAATACTGGTCTTATTCTTGGTAATTTATCATATCCTACTCGCTCTTTTAGTCATTATTTTGAACAAACTTATATGAAAAAACTTTTTAAAGATTTATCTTTAGATGAAAAAAAAGTTAATTCTATTAATAGATTTATGTCAGGTCTCCCTGCAATACTTACTGCTGCTGCTCTTGGATTAGAAGAAGATGCTTTTTCGCTTGATGCTGCGTGTGCTTCATCTCTTTATGCGTTAAAACTTGCTTGTGATAGTTTAAATTCTCACAAAAAAGACATGATGTTAGTTGGTGGTGTTTGTGCAGCAGATCAATTATTTTTACATGTAGGATTCACAGCTCTAAATGCTTTAAGCCCTTCAGGACAAAGCAGACCTTTTAATAAAGGAGCTGATGGTTTAATTCCTGCGGAAGGAGCAGCTTTTGTTGTTTTAAAAAGATTATCTGACGCAGTAAAAGATAATGATAACATTTTAGGTGTTATTAGAGGGGTTGGACTTTCAAATGATGGAAGAAGTGGTGGTTTTCTTTCTCCTTCAATGGAAGGTCAAATAAGATGTATGGAACAAGCTTTTGAGCAATCTGGTGTTTCACCTCAAGATGTTTCTTATATAGAATGTCATGCTACAGGAACTTTAACAGGTGATTCTACTGAAATAAAAAGTATGAGTCATATTTATGGAGAATCTAAAAATGTTTCTATTGGTTCACTAAAAGCAAATTTTGGACATTT
>JBBTGK010000022.1:0-15406 GCA_038060635.1 Cyanobacteriota bacterium
ATACGCACCTACAATCTGTATATAACTATATTTCAACCTTAACTTAATGCCATTGATGAACAGGCATACCCATTGAATATAGGTAAAAAAAGTATGTGTAGCCCGTCGTTTGTGCTAGATCGTTAATTTAGAAGACTTTATATTTATGTAAGAAAAAAAAGCCCATGTTTATATCAATTAAATGAAATTAACAATACTTAATAAAAATAGAAATTAAAATTCTAACTATATACATTTATTTTAGACTAAATTTATGTTAAAATTTATGTAAATCTGCTTATATTTTTGGAGTTTTTTTCATGTTTATAAAAAAACATATATTACTGTTCTCAGTTCTATCGTCCTTATCCATACTTTCTTCTTGTGCTACTCAAGCAGTAAATCCAACTGAATTAACAGAAGCTGAAGTTAAGGCACAATCATGGTTTAATGGTAATGGAAATAATGTTCCTGATAACGGTGATGTAAATATCAGACTTGATAATCTTTTACTTTCTAGAAGAACATATAATAATTCAGCTCCAAAATTTTATATTGATGGTGTTACAGCTTTTCCAGCTATGGAAAAAATAATAGATGAAGCTAAAAAAACACTTTATGTTGAAACTTTTATTTGGCATGATGATGAAACAGGAAGAAGAATAGCAGATAAATTAATATCAAAACACAGACAAGGTGTAGAAGTAAAAGTACTTATAGATGAGTTAGGTTTATTAACTAAAAAAGGGGATAATCGAATTTTTGATTATCTTAAAAATAAAGGTATTGATGTAAAAAGATATAACAAGCTTTTATTAGGAATTCAAGGTATAAATATAACTCATAGAAAACTTATCATTGCTGATGGAGATACCGTTATAACAGGCGGAATGAATTTTGGCGATGAATATGAAAAAGTTTGGCATGACACTATGGTAGAAACAAAAGGCGAATGTGTTTTTGATATAGAAAAAGAATTTTTTGTTGATTGGGTAAAAGCTGGTGGAAAAACACCTGAAAAACCTCAAACTTTAGAACCAGGTAAAGTATATGGAACAACACCAATAAGGATCGCTGTTACAAGTGCTTTTGAAAGAAAGAAAAAGTTTCAAGTTAAAGATGCTATGTTAACTGCAATTGGATATGCTAAAAAGAAAATAAGAATTGCAGGGCCTTACTTCTCTGATGATGATATGATAAAAAAACTTGTCGAAGCAAGAGAAAGAGGAGTAGATGTAGAGGTTGTTATACCTAAAACAACAGATAGTAAAGCTTTTAATAATTTAAATATGGGTACAGCAAGAACTTTCTTAAAAGGTGATATAAAAGTTAATTTTTATATGCCTCGTTTTTCTCATTCAAAAGTAGCTATTTTTGATGATTTAATGATATTAGGTTCTTCAAATCCTGATTCAAGAAGCTTTAGAGAAAATCAAGAATTAAACCTTGTTATTGAAGATAATAATTTAAAACAAGATATTGAAACAAGATTTTTTGAAGAAGATAAAAAATATTATGAAGTTCAAACCTTAGATTCAGTTAAAGTAGGTTTTTTTAAGAAATTACAACAAAGTTTCTTAGAAGTAATTGATTATTATTTATAAGTATTATTTAAAAATGAAAAAATACCTTTTATTGTCAATATTTTTAGTTTCATCATGTACTCCTTCTATTAATACTTATACAGAAAGTTTTGATGTTACTAATATATCTTCATTTTCACCTGTTTCTATAAAAAATAAAAAAATAGGGACATTTGATAATCAAGCTCTTATTTTATCTGATCTAAAAGGTAATTCGTTTGATTCTGAAAAAAAAGCTATTGATTTTGCTTTAAATGAACAAGAAAACTCATTACCTTTAAATAAAAAAGCTTATTCTATAGTGAATGCTAATAATTATTTTTATGTTTATGAGATGAAAAAAAACTCTTTATTTTTTGATGCTAAAGATTATAAGGATTTAAGAAATATAAAATTAGAATCTAATTTAAATTTTAATTTAACTGCTATTATTTCTCAAAAAGCTAAAATAAGATTTTATTCTTCAAAAAAATCAAATTACTTACCAAGTCAAGCTAAAAGTCCTCAAGAAATAATTAATAGATTAAAAATAATGGAATCAGATTTTTCAAAAACAAAAGATCATAGAGGTGTTTTTGTTTCAACTTATAGAGTAATAAGTGAAAGAGTTGATAAAGAAATTGTAAAATTTAGAGATCAAAATAAAGTAAAATCAGCCGATTTTCTTGAGAAGTTAATGCTGAATTTTGCAAATAAATATTTTTATGCTCATGATTTATATTTTTCTGATAATTTTGAAAAAACGCCTGAAGTTTGGAAAATGGCTTTTGATTCTGGAAGAAAATCTGAAAATTTTGGTATAGAAAAATCTGGAAATATTGTTGAAATTTTAGCTCTTTCTATGAATGCACATATTATTCATGATCTTGCTTTTTCTCTAAAAGAAGTAAATTATAATCCAAACGATAAAGAATTAGTAGCTGTTTATGATATGTTTAATAAAGCTCTTTTTGAAGAAAAAGATAATATAATAAAATCTATAACTAATATATATGGTAAAAATATAATTTCTTCTGCAAATAGCTTTTTTGGTGTGGCTGGCGATTTTACTATGCAAAAAATATTTAATTTAATGAGAAATGTAGCCAAAGACCAAGCAGAATTATCTAATAAAGAAAAAATAGTATCAAGATCTGTTTCTACAGGTGATTTGATAATGAAATCTGTTTTAGGTGGAAATAGCCTTTAATTTAATTACAAAAGATAATTATTTTTGCATTTGATTTATTCAATGTTTCTTGTAGAGATGCATTGAAATGCGTCTCTACAGGGGATTAATATTTTATGTTATTTAAAAAGCAATTTTGACATTTTTTGAATAGCATCAGTTGATTTTTGTTTATTTTTAGCTTTTATTGCATTAATAAATTCATCAGAGACTAATGATATTTGAGCATCAGCCGTTTTTGTAAATCTAGGATTATCATAACTAGAATTAATAATATCTAAATACATTTTACCTAGATTAGCCATATTAATAGAATCTTGGTTATTAGATTCTATTTTTTCCAATGCTTTATTCATACTTTCAATGCCTTTTTCTATTATTCCTGAAGCTAATCCTTTTTCAAAATCTAAATATTTTATATCTAAATAATTCTTACCATAAAAAACCTTCTCAACTTTAAAAGTATTTTCATTGTTAGATGATCTTATAAAGTTTTTCATTGATAAGTAGAAAAACTCACCTTCAGTAAGTAAATTATTATCTTTTTTAGATACTGTTGTAGCTACTTTTTCTAAAGTAGATATATATAATAATTTTATAAGATTAGTTTCTATTTTATCTCTTGCAAAAATTAAGTTATTCTTATTTCCATTTTTTGAATCAGATTTAAGTTTATTAAGATTCTCAATAATATTATCATAAGTAGAAATTTTATTATTTTTATCTACTAATTTAGAAAAATTGGCAACACTTCCTTCTGCTAGAGTTGCATTATCACTTCCATAAAAAAATATTTCAGCATTTTTTGCGACATCTTCACCATATCTATTATCATCAGTTAAAGAATTTGTATTATTTTCTACTAATCTTCTTGATTGAGCTCTTACAGATTGAAGAAGTAAATTTCTAAGTGCATTTTTTATTATTAGTTTTTTATCTGCAACAGTAATATCATATAAATTAGTTTTATTAATACCAACTTGCCCTATATTTTGAGCAATACTACTAATTGTATAATTCATTGGGTAATCATTAAATTCAGTTTCAGCTCTTATAGCAGAGTTTTTTAGTCCACCTGCATCATATTCCTTAAAAACATATTCAAAATCACCTAAATCAATAGCTTTTAAAATTTTTTGATAAGAAGCGACTTGTACTCTAGGATCAGGAAATTCTTCTTTTGTTATGGGTTGATCAAATTTTTTGACAGGATCTAAATTATTTGTCAAATTAGGAGAACTAACTTTAACTTCTGGGGTTGCACTTGGTAGTGGCAAAAAACTAAAAGGAGATGGTGAAGTACCACCGCTTGCACCACAAGAAATAATTATTGGAAGTACAGCCAATATCAATAGATTTTTTTTCATAAAAACTCCTTATTCAAAAGAAAATTGACCTAATTTACCATCTCTAAGCTCTTTAATAAATGTTTTAGAAGCTCTTTCAATATCAAAGCCACCTCCCAAAACAAGAAAATTCCTTTTTTGTGCATAATATTCGATACTAAAATCATTTCCATGAATCTCAAAAAATTCAGGGCTAGTTTTTCTTAATATTTCAATTATTTCTCTTGCTGTTTCTAAAGGTTCATAAGCTTCAACACTAATAGAACCTAGCATAACTAATTTTACGGCTAAATCTTGATTTTCAAATTTTGGTAAAATTATTCCTGGTGTATCTAATAATTCTAAATTATCACCTATTCTTACCCATTGAACACTTCTTGTAACACCTGGTTTATTTGCAGATTTAACTTTTCTTTTATCAACTAAACGATTTATCAAAGTAGATTTTCCAATATTTGGTAACCCAACAATCATTATTCTTAAATCACGAGGTAAAACTCCTCTTCTTGCTAATCTTTGATTTATTTTTTCATGATACTTTCTTAGTGCTATTTTTAATTTCATTATATCTTTAGGATTTAATGTTGAAATCGGTATCGCTTCTATGTCTTTTTGTTTCCAATATTCTAAAGATTGTTCTAATTTATCTCTATTTGCTAAATCAGATTTGTTTACGACAATAATTTTATCTTTATTGTTATTCAAATATTCATCAATAATATTAAAATGACTACTTAATGGAAGTCTTGAATCAACCATTTCAATAACCAAATCAACTAATTTAATATTATCTTTTAAATGTTTTTGTGCTTTTGCTATATGACCTGGATACCAGTTAATTAATTGCATTTATTAGGTACCAAAACATCTATCACCAGCATCACCAAGACCTGGAACAATATAACCTTTTTCATTTAATTCAGAATCTATATTTGCACAATATAATTCAATATCATTATGAGCTTCCATTAATTTCTCTACACCGATTTTAGAAGCAATTAAAGAGATAAATTTTATAGAGCTACCTTTTACCCCTCTTTTCTTAAAAACATCAACAGCACTTATTGCAGAGCCTCCTGTGGCTAACATTGGATCAATGATTAACACATTAGTATTTTCATCTATTGCATCAGGTAATTTTACATAATATTCAACTGGCTGAAGAGTTTCTTCATTTCTATAAAGACCAATATGTCTTATTTGTGCAAAAGGTAAAACTTCTATAATTCCATCTACCATAGAAAGCCCTGCTCTTAGAATTGGAGCAACAATAAATTTATTTTTAAACTCAATTCCTTCAGCAATAGCAACAGGTGTTTCTATCTCTTTAGTTTTTATTTCAATATTTGATAATGCTTCATAAACAAGATATTTAGAAGCTTCTTTCATATAACTTCTAAATTTTAATGGTTCTGAATTTTTGTTTCTTATTTCTGTAAGAAAAAAACGAATTAGTGGGTTATTACACACAAAAACATTTTTGTTAGGACTATTTGTATTTGACATTAAAGAAATTTTCCAAAATTAATTTATTACACCTAAAATATTTAATCAATATAAGATATAAGTATCATACATTTTAATTTTTGAGCTTAATACTCAGTAAAAAAACTTCTATTCTTATAAAAATAAAATATTATCTTTTAGAATTATATTAAAGTTTTTGAAAATATGCTAAAAATATTAAAAATATTAACTATCTAAAAATAAATTGTTAGTTTAATAATCATTTTTATAATACAAAATAGCATATTTTTAATAATCTAAGTAAGTTTTATTTTATTTTAGCTTTTTATTACTGTATCAATTGATGATATTAAATCTTGAACTTGATCATAAGCAAAATGTTTTTCATCAAGAACTTTATTTACATAGAGTTTATATACAAATTTCTGTTCTGCTTCATTTACAGAAACAACAAAACCAATATTTTTTTCTCTCATGTTATAAAAGTTATTAAGTAAAACATAATAACCTTCTCTTTGCCAATCTTTTAGTTTGTTGGTAAAAGTTTCAACAGCATTTGACATTTTATTTATTCCTTAGTTTTCATAATTTTTTGAAAATTAAAAAATCTCTCTTTCAAGAGATTTTTTATTTATACTATTTAGAAACTGCAACCTAATGAAGCTTGAACTTTTTGCATACTACTTACTATATTTGCTCCAGCAACATTCCATTGTGCATCTGGAATTGCATTTATTTGAGTAACATACATGCTAAGCATTGCTTTTGATTCAGGTGATTTAGAAACAATACATTCAACATATTTTAAAAATTGTGCTTTAGTAACAATTTCAGTACCAACTGCACCATTAGCAGTTCCTGCTTTTATTGCATTTGCAGCATTATTTTTAACTGCACCAGCAACTAAATCTGCTGGATTACAAGCAGACATAAGAAGAACAGAAAGAGAGGCAAAAACTAAAAGATATTTTTTCATAAAAATTTTCCTTTTAAACATAATTATATTGCATAATATTACATTATAAATAGATTAAAAAAAACTTCATTTAATCACAAAAATAACAATATATTTTAAAAATAATTAAGCAAATTGATTTAAGACATTCTAGAAATAAGAAAATTAATTAAATCATTCATATAATTTTTGTATTTTGAATCTGAAAAAGTTGCTAACGTATCTCTTATTCCATCAATTTCTTTTTGTAAATAATCTTTCATTTCTATTTGAATATCATCTTTTTTTATTATAGAAATTATTTTTTTACCAAATTTCTCAAGTTCATATTCATTTTCACTTTGTAAAAGATTTTTCCATTCATGAAAAAAAGCTACATCTTTTTTAAAAAGAAATAATAAGGGAAGTGTTATTTTACCTTGAGAAAAATCTTGTAATCTTTTTTTACCTAAAATACTGCTTCCTGTATAATCTAAAATATCATCAACAATTTGAAAAATATTACCTATGTGATTACCCATTTTTCTTAGTTTTTCTATGGTTTCTTTATCAACTTCTGCTCCATATCCACCAGCCATCATACTCCATTCAAATAAACTTGCTGTTTTTAGATAAATTAATCTTTCATAATCTTCAAAAGAAACAAAGTCCTTTTTTTTCATATCCATCTGATGAATTTCGCCTTCTACAAGCTTTACTACAGTTTGTATCATTGAAGTTAAAACTTTTGGATTATCTATATTATCAAGTTCTTGAAAAACTTTACCTAAAATAAAATCACCACTTAAAATTGCTGTATGATTTCCATAAATTACATTTGCTGTTGGTTTTCCTCTTCTTTCTTTTCCGTCGTCTATAACATCATCGTGAAAAAGAGTTGCTGTATGAACAAATTCTGATATCGCAGACATTATAATTGTATTAGGATTTATTGGTTTATCAGAAACTAAGGAATAACTTAGACAAACAAGTAAAGGTCTGATTCTTTTTCCACCAGCTTTTACTAAATGGTTTATTACATCTTGAAACCAAGTTGGTTGATTTTTTATCATTAATTCAAGATGCTTCTCTACCTTAGAAAGATCTTCTTTAAACTCTTTTTCTATTTTTACAAAACTATCTATTGTTTTATATGTATTCAATATAGACATTTCTTATCCTCTGGAGTAAAAATTAAATATTTTTTACTCTAAATTTCCCAGAAAAATTTTTAAACTTTTCAGAAAAAAATTATCTTAGTATAAATATTAGCATAGTAAAGTGAAAACAATATTTAAGGATATTTAAGAGAATTATATAAAAGATAAATCTTATTCATTATTAAAAAAAATAATAAAGATAAATAGATTATATAAAAATTATTTAATATTATTAAAAACCTTATTTTTAGCTATATTACATATTTCTGGATCAAATAAACCAGATTCTTTCATTTTATCAATTGCTAAGTTATTATCTTTAAAATCTTTATAATATCTATCAAAATTATTTGCAAAGGCAATTATTCTTGCATGTAAAGGAATATCATTGCCTTCTAAACCGTCAGGATAACCACTTCCATCCCAATTTTCATGATGATGTTTTATTGCAGGAACTAATTTTTTAAGATCAAAAACTGAAGATAAAATTCTGGAACCTATTAAAGTATGTGATTTTAATGCTTCATCATCAGATAATTTACTATCAGGCAAACCTATTTTACCAATGTCATGTAAATAAGCAGAAACTCTAATTTCATGTTCTTCATCAGAAGTTAAATTCATTGCTTTAGCAATTCTTCCTGCTGTTCTACTAACATTTTTAGAATGATCTCTAGTTTCAGGCTGTTTAGATTCAAAAATATCTGTTATAGATTTTATTATTTCTATATAACTATCTCGTTCAGACTCATTTTTATCGATTCTAGTTATTGCTTTTACAACTCTATCTGAAATTTCTTTTAAAATTTTCAAATCTTCTTGAGAAAATTCTTTTTCATTTACATCTAAACAACTAATAATACCAATTACTTCTTTATTAGTTTTTACTAAAGGAACTAATAATGCAGATTTTATATTTAATTCTTGAGCTAATTTATCAATAAAATCATCACCTGTATTTTCTTTAATAAAAATAGGTTCTGAAAAATTTGTTATTTTATTAATAATCTTATTATTTGATATTTCAATAGAATTATTAATATATTCTTCTAAATCTTGATTTCCACCGTAAAAAGCTTTTATACTCATAAATCTTTTAGAAACATCTATTTCTGTAATAAAAGAATATTTAGTATTTAATATTTCAGATGATAGTTTAGTAATGTTAGAATAAAAAGTTTGTTTTGTTGATAAAAGGCCAATTTCACTATTTATATGAGAAATATTAGTATGATAATCAACTACTTTTTGATAATGATTTGAAGTATATTTTATTGCCAAAGCATATATTTTATTAAAAATACCAATAATTATTTTTCTGATATGTTCTTTTTCTATTTCAGGAAATTTTAATGTAGCAATATAGTCAAAAAGAGTTTTTTCCATTTCTTCTAAATCAGTTTCAAATTTATAAAAATCAGTTGGAAATTTAACTTTTGCAAAAATTATATTTTCAGTTTCTTCTTCTTCAAAAATTATGGCTAATTTTTTATCTATATTTGATAGTTTTTTGTCTATTAAATTTATAAAACAACTCAAATAAAACTTATCTATTTCAAATGAATTTTGATTTTCTTCTGAGGTTGCCCATTCTTCAAATTTAGCAAAAATTAATTTCCATTGATCGCATGATTTTTTATCTAATGTAAAAACATAAACATTTCTAGATATTTGTTCTACATCATCTTTACTATATCGTTTATAAAAAACAGTTGCTTTTTCAGCATTATAAATAGCTTTATAAACTTGATTTCTACCTTCATTTTTTGCTCTATATAATGCTGTATCAGATCTATCAATAAATTCTATTTGAGAAATTTCACCATGCTTATAAGAATGTGAGTTTACACCAACACTAATAGTCATTCTTACTTCTCTTTGCTCTCTTCCTGTGAATTTATATTCTATAACCTTCATTCTAATTTTTTCAGCTATTTCACAAGCTTCATCTATAGAAGTTTCTGGTAAAAGAATTGCAAACTCTTCACCACCATATCTTGATACTACATAATTATTTTTAGAGACACTTTTTATTATAATTGCAAGTTCTTTTAAAACTAAATCACCTAATAAATGACCATGGGTATCATTAAATTTCTTAAAATAATCCATATCCATTATTATTACGGATGTTTCAAACTTATTTGATAAAGCTCTTTTTATTTCATCTAAAACTTTTGATTTAAAGTATTTTTGATTATATAAACCTGTTAATCCATCAATTAAAGCTTGTTTTTGAGTTTGTTCATAAAGATCTATATTTAGCATAGCACTTTCTACAGCACCTAAGAGAAGTTTTAAAAATCGTACATCTTCTTCAGAATAAGCTTTTTCTTTATAACTCATCATACAAAAAATACCAACAACTTCACCTTTTATTATTAAAGGACCTAGAAGTAATGAATTGTAAGCTTGCCAAAAATTTTCATAAGAAAGTGGTTTTTCAAATTCACTATATAACATTATAGCTCTTTTAGCCGCACATTTTTGAAGTGGCCCTTCATCCATAAGATCATAAGCTTTAAAATTTTCATATACTATTTCAGAGCCATCAACAAACATGTTACCAGTATTATAATCAATTTTATAAACCATACAGTTATCATAAGGAATAATAGATTCTGTTTCTCTTATTAAGGTAATCCATAACTCTTTTATACTTTTTTTATTAGCAATTTTTTTTGTAAATTCATAAAGCTCTTGTATATTTTCTGTAAAAGCTTTTAGAGTAGCATTAGCTTGTTCTGATTTTATATAACTTCTTATAAAATAAACAGTAAAAATAGCAGGTAAAAAGACTCCTATTGTAGCCCAAATACCCAAAAAAGAATAAAAATAAATACTTATTATTGATAATGGAGTTAAAAGAGCTAATTGAACAAACTCCCATTTATCTTCTTTTATAGTTTCAAAAAAGTTTAATTTTTTTTCAAGAACAATATATGTGTTTACTAAGATAGAACTTAAAATAATATATATGAACGTTACTGAAACTGAAGATATTGCAATTGAAAACATCATATCTTTTCCTGAAAGAGGATAGATTTTTTTTAGAAAATCTACACATAAGCCAGATAATGAAAAAATTATTGCAAAAAGCCCTGCATTAAAAAAATTAACTTCAAATCTTCTTTTTTTTGTATAAATAGATGCGACTATTGAAGCAAAAACAGCTGATATTATTGCATAAACAGAACCATGTATTATTAAAATAGTTGATATAACAGAAAAACTTGCTGTTATAAATCCACCTGTAGGAATGCGAGTTATAGATAATTCAGTTAATATATTTATTGCAATAAAGAATAGTAATTCTAAATAGTTTTTTTGTAAAAACTCAAATGTAACTGGGTAAATAATTAGTGATGATGCAAAGGCTAGAATTCCTATTATGAAAACAGACCAGAAATATATTTTTGATATATTACTTTTGTTACCAAATTGTTTAAGTAATCCAGTTGACATAAATAAAATAAAAGTTCTCTACATGTTTGATAGTAAATCTTTTAAAGTATATCATAAGAGAAAAAATAGTAGTGTGATTAAAATCGTTTATTTAAATAAAAAGCTAGAATAAAGGATATATAAGACTTATAAGATATTTTTACAACTAAATATCAAGGTATTTTTTACTTATACATTAAAAATTTAACAATTGTTAATAAAAAATAAGAGTTAAAAATTTTATTAATAAAAATAAGCTTAATTTTCTATAAAAATATTATTTGGTTCAATTTTAGAAGAATAAATTCTATTATAATAATCAGATCTTGATAATAATTCTTTGTGAGTTCCTATATCAGATATTTTACCATTTTCAAATAAAATTATTCTATCTGCTTTTTCTAAGGTTTTTATTCTATGGGTAACTAAAAAAACGGTTATACCTGGTATAAAATCATATAATTGATTCCATAATTTATTTTCTGTTTCTGTATCCAATGCAGAAGTACAATCATCTAAAATTAAAATTTCAGGTTTTTCCGCAATAGATCTTGCTATTGCTAATCTTTGTTTTTGTCCTCCAGATAAATTTATACCTCTTTGACCTATTTTTGTATTTATTTTTTCAGAAAAATTTTCTATTTCTGAGGCTAACTGAGATACTTCTATAGATTTAATTAATTTTTCTTCTGTAATATCTCTACCAAAAATAACATTTTCTTTTATACTATCTGAAAATAGTGAAGGAGTTTGAGAAACAAAACCAATTTTTTTTCTTAATTCTGTAATATCATAATCTTTTAGATTAATTTTATTCAATAATATATTTCCATCTGTTGGATCTATTATTCTTGGAATAAAATTTAAAAAAGTACTTTTCCCACTACCAACCGAACCTGTAAATGCAATTAATTCGCCTTTTTTAACTTCAAAACTTATATTATCAAGAATTTTTTTATCTTTTTCAAATGAATAAGAAACATTTTTAAATTCAAATAAAATATTTTCATCTATTTCTTTTATAGCGTCAGATTTATTTACTATTTTAGGCTCAAAATTTTCTAATTCTTTTACTCTTTGAACAGAAACACCTGCTTTTCTACCTTTTACAAAAAATTGTCCTATATCAACCATAGGCCAAATTAACATAAAAATGTAGGTATTAAATGCAACTAAAGTTCCTAAAGGTATTTTGTCATTAATAACTAAATAACCGCCAATAAAAAATATCATTATCATTATTAATTCAGATATCCTAGAATAACTTAATTCCATTAATGAAGATGCTTTTACTAATTCTAATTCTTTTTTTCTTTGATTTTCTACTACATTATTAAAAAAAGCTTCTTGATTTTTTTCTTGATTGTAAGATTTTATAATTTTTATTCCATCAATTGTATTTGTCAAAAAATTATTTATTTCAGATATAGCTTTTTGATTTCGTCTTGAAAATTCAGTTGTTTTTTGAGATATTTTTACAAAACCAATTATTATTACTAAAGCTGGTAAAATTGTAGTCCATGTTAATAAAGGGCTAAGATAAAACATAAAAAAGACTATTTGAAGAATTTTAATTATAGCTTCATAAAACCTAAAAATACCACTACAAGCAAACCAAGCTAATTTTTTTTCACTTATATCATCAATTATTCTGGTAATTAAATCACCAGTATTAAATTTTTGAAAAAAACTTTGATCTAGTTTTACTAAATATTTAAATAAATTTATTCTAAAAGAATTTTCTAATTTAAAATTTGTATTTCCTCTTGTTGTTTGTAAAAAACTGTACATCACAAAGTGTATTATGCTAAAAATAAGAAGCATTTGTATTTGATCTTTTACAAAAATAATATCAGGTTTTTTTGAGCCTAATTCATTAAAAATATTTGCTATTAATATAGGTGTGCATGAACGAAACCACATGGCAACAGGAGTTAATATTATTAATAAAAACATAAGGGGTTTTAATTCACCCCAAAACTTCCAGAGCCAGAAAATGGTCTCTTTAAAAGTTATTTCTTGTTTTTTATTTACTATTTCCATATTGATGCTAAATTTTATACTTAGTGAAAAGTAAAAAGTTATGAGTAATAAGACAAGATAATTGTAAATACAAGTTCATAGTCAAAAAATTTCTCAAACTACTTTTCCTTGAGTATATAAGAATAATTATTATATTTTATCTTATAGATTTAAAAGAAAAATCAATACATTCAGTTAGTTTTTTTACATCATTAAAAGATACAAACGGGAATATACCTATTCTTATTTGATTTTTACCTAATTTCCTATAACTATTTATATCATTAATTCCATTTTTTCTAAAAGCTTTCACAAGATCATCAGCAGAAATTTCTTCATTAATGTCTATTGTTGCTACGCTAAGAGATCTTAATTCTGGCTTTTTCACATAAGGTGATAAAAACTTTGAATTTTCTGCAAAAGAGTAAAGGAAATTAGCTTTTTCTTCAGCAGTCTTTTGTATATTTTTTAAACCTTTTTCTAATAATTCATCTAAAGAACATTCTAGAAAAAATAAAGTTGTTATTGAGGGAGTATTTAAGGTTTGATTTTTAAGACTATTAGAAACTATATCATCAAAACTAAGCATACTAGGAATATATCTACCTGTTTTTTTTACTTCTTCAACTCTTTTAATAAATCTTGGTGAAGCTACTGCAAAAAATAATCCACCTTCACTAGCAAAGGCTTTTTGTAAAGAAAAATAATAAAGATCGGTTTTTTCAAAATTCCATTCAACAACTCCTGCAATAGAAGTTGCATCTACTGCTAACAAAGCATCTGAATCAAAAGATGGACATTTAGGAATCATAACTCCTGTTGAAGTTTCATTATGAGTTATAGCAATAAGATCTGCATCTCCAGAATATTTTAATTCAGGTAATTCTCCATATTCAGCGTCAAATTTTTCTGTTTTTAACCAAGTAGTAGCTTTGGTTAAAGAATGCCATTTAGAAGAAAATTCGCCACAAGTAAAATGAGCTGATTTTTCTTTTACTACAGAAAAAGCTAAAGTTTCCCAAAGAATACTTGCACCACCATTACCTAAAAGAATTTCATAATCATCTGGAACATTTAAATATAATTTTAATTTTTGACGACATCTTTTTACAAGGTCTAATATAGTACTGTTTCTATGGCTATTTCCTAAAACATTTTTTCCTGAAAGATGAAGTTTTTCTAAAAAATTAACAGGCACTTTTGTAGGACCAGATCCAAATCTTCCATCTTCAGGCAATAAATCTTGAGGTATTTTTAAATCTTCAAACATAATTTTCTCAAATAACATAATCAAAATAAATTCTAACTGAGTTTTTTGTTAAAGAAAACAGTTTCTTAATTTTAATTGATGGTATTAAAATAAATCCCAGAGTACTGGGACAATGCATTAAGTTAAGAAATTAAATTGTTGTAATATGTTCAATCCTAATGTAGATGCGTATTGCATACACATAAAATAAATGGTAAATACAAAAAAATGTATAACGTAATTATAATTATTGACAAAATTTTTACTGATAAAAAATAAAAATTCGTATGCAATACGAAACTACAATCCTTATATAATTTGATATTAACCTTAACTTAATGCCATTGAGTACTGGGACACTGTTTGTATTAACAACAAAGCATAGATTCAAGGTATTAATAATAAAAATAAATATTTTGATCTTTAGATTCAATTAAATAAATATTAAAAATAGCAAAAACCATCTTTTTTTTAGTATATTTTCTATTAGAAGATATATTTTAAATTAAAAAAAATAGGAGTACTTTTATGAGTGGCATTAATGGTATTTTTAGAGCCCCTGGTAGTCAAGATTATAAACATCAAAAAGTAGAGGATAAACCGCAAAATAAGCAAAAACAAAGTAAAGAAGACGAACAAAAAAAGAAAAAGAGAGATCCTAAAATGGATAATATGTTTTCCAATCTTGCAGATAATTTAAGTGCTTTTGGAGATGATGCATAAGATTTTGAATAAAAATAAAAAAATACTAATCGTTGGCGGAGCTGGTTATATAGGCTCCCACATGGTTTTACATCTATTGGAAAAAGGTTATACACCAATAATTTATGATAATCTTTCAGAAGGTTATAGAGAAGCTATTTTAGGCGGTGAATTTATAAAAGGTGATTTAGATGATTCTTATAAACTAAGAGAAGTATTTTCTTCTTTTGATATATCTGCTGTAATGCATTTTGCAGCTTTTTGCTATGTTGGAGAGTCTGTAAAAAATCCTGAAAAATATTATAGAAACAATGTTTTTAATACATATAATTTGCTTAATATTATGAATGAA
>JBBTGK010000023.1:0-6637 GCA_038060635.1 Cyanobacteriota bacterium
TCCTTCTTTCACAGCAGGTAAAGGTTTAAGAGATTCTGTTCAACCACCTGAAGCAGTTCCAGTAGCAGCAGCTCCAGCAGCAGCTCCAGCAGCTAAAAAAGCACCAGCTAAAAAGAAGTAATAAATTTAGTTTTTGTTAAAGAGTCTTAATTAAGACTCTTTTTTTATTTACGATAATAATTTTCTAAAGAATAAAAACAAAATATTATATTATTTTTTTAATCATTATTTGTTACAACAAATAATTTGTTGATGTCCTCTTGTTTTCTTATATAAACATCAGCCGTTCCAGGTCTTCCTGAGCCATAAATATAATAACTTGTTTGAGTCAAAATACCTGTAACTCCTATAGATTGTTTTACTGGGGAATATATTATAGTTCCTCCTATAGGAGGTGGATTAGTAAGAGAAGTTCCTATACATCCAGTTCCAGAAGGACAAATATCAGCGTAAGCTCCAATATCTGAATTATTTCCGCTTGCAGAACTTCCATCAAATTTTCTTCGTATTCCTGTATAAGAAGTAAAAGGATTTATTAATTCTTTCCAATAAACATTACTTCTTACACCTGTAGTTGGATCCGCAACGACTCCTGTTTGAGCTGTTATTCTAAGATCTTCCATATTACTAGGCATAGTTCCTTCTCTTTCAGCTGCATAAGTTTCTAGCATAGTTTGCAATGAATTCATATTATTTTTTACAGCTGTTATTTTTGCCCTATTTGCAGAAGCTGTAAAATTTAAACTTGTAATACCAACTAATATACTTCCAATAACAATAACAATCATGCTTTCTATTATACTAAAAGCCATTACTTGTTTTTTTGTTTTTATAAGCTTCATTATTTAATAACTCCAAAAAGAGAAAAGATACTACATATACAATTATAATATTCCCTAAAAGAAAAAGATACTAACATCTAAAATAAAATAATTATTAAACTTCTGTTATTGTTTCTTCTTTTATAGTTTCATCAACATTTTCATTTTCAGTGTCTTTATTTTCTTCAGCATCAGAAATAGCTTCCATATCATAGTTTACAGAAATTATATCTCTATCCAAAGATTTAATAGCATAAGAAAACTTGTTTTTTGTTTCTGGTAAAATATAAGGAATATTTTTTAATTGATGAAGAACATCTATAATTCTCCTAAAACTTCTTATTATATCTCCGTCATCTAAAGAATTGCCATGAAAAAGATTCTTCCATGTTTCTCCATAACCCCATTTTAAAACAACTTCTACAAAATCGGTTTCCAAATTAACTGGCTTATAAATTCCAAAACTTTCTTGAATATTATTAAATTCATTTATTATGGTATAAACTTCTTTTATTTTAGTTCTTATTTTTTTAGGAATATAATCAAAGTCATTGCCAGATTCCCTTCTTGGTTCAAAAATTAGAGTTGAAATAACAGCAGCACACTCTACTGGTTCTAGGTTGTCTAAAACACCTTTTACAATAACTAAAGATATAGCCAAATCATTTTCAGCTCTTATATACGAAGTAAGTAAACCATAATCAGTTGGTTTTGTTTCATTTTCAGCATTAACTTCTACGTTATTGAAACACTTAAGAACTTCAGTCATTCTATTAAAAGTATCTAGATATAATTCTTGTCTTCTTCTGATAGTTTCTTCCATATCTGATATTTGATTTTTTATGCCCATAAAATCTTTGTGTTCATTTAAGTGCTTATTTAAAATATCACAAGAATAACATTCATGTTTAGTTAATTCATGTCTTATTTTATCAGAAACATTTCTTGCTTCAACTAAATCATTTAAATATTTGTTAGAAGCTGATATATTTCTCATATACCTTTTATTTTCATTTCTATCAAAAAGCTTTTTCAATCTTTGATCTCTTAACCAACTACCAACTTTAATGTCATAGGCATCTGCATATATATCATCAGGAAGAAAAATATTTTTACTGTCTTTATAAACATACAGGCATTCCATAGGAGTTATTCTTGTTACTCCTTTATCACTTTGAACGATAGCATAAAATTCTCTGTTAGATCTATCTCTGTAAGTTGAAACTAGACAAGCAAGGATGTTAACATCATTTTGAGTACTTATAATTAAAATAGAGCCTTTTTTGGTATTAGTCAAAACATCTCTCATTTTTTGATAATGTCTTTCTTGATTTTCATGTTGAATATCACTTATTCTATGTTCTTGATTTTCAATATCTTTTTCTATTTCTTCAAAAGATAAAAGAGGCATATTATCTATGGTAAGTTCTGGTTTATATTTACAAGGAACAAAAGATGTTTGCATAGAACTTTGTTTTTTTTCTAAATTTACTTTTAAATCAATTATTTCTTTGTTCGCAAGATATTGACCAAAACTTTTTTTGAGGGTAAATTTTATGTCTTCATAATCAAAGTTTTTTAGAAGATTAAGAACCATATTATATGATAAAGTAAAATTACTTTTTATTGGATCTGGAGAACTTCTTACTAATCTAACAGCTTCAGAATAAGGTTCTCTTCCATCATTAACAATAACACAATAACCAACGGTATCCTTACCTCTTCTTCCTGCTCTTCCTGTCATTTGAGTAAAAGAATTTGCAGATAGAACTTCATGACCAAAATCACCTCTTTTAGATAGAGTGCTTATTACTGTTGTTCTTGCAGGCATATTTATACCTGCTGCTAATGTTTCAGTTGCAAAAATTACTTTTATTAATCCTCTTTGAAAAAGATTTTCTACTAAAAATCTTGCAATAGGAACTAAACCTGCGTGATGTACAGCAATTCCTTCTGGTAAAGCTTTCAAAAGTTTTTTTGTTACAGGGCTTGTTTCTGCAAGCATTGGATTTTCTTCTTCAATTTTACGAACAAACTCTTTTATTTCTGCTTTTTCTTCTGGTGTAACAAGTTTCAATCTTGCATTTAAACACTCACTAAGATTCATATCACAACCTTTTCTACTAAAAACAAAGTAAATAGCAGGTAAAAAGTTTTTTTCATTAAGCCTATCTACTAAAACAATAGGATTAACTTTACTTTTTCTCATTGTAACAAAATCTTTTTCAGCATTTCTTAGTAGTTTTGCAGGAACATTTCCATTTTCATCAAGAAGTCTCACAACGTTTTGATTTGTATAATAAAAATGTTGCAAAGGAACAGATCTAAAATCATGTTCTATTAGTTCAATAGAATTATGAATAGAACTTATCCAACCTATTATTTCTTTTGGATTTGCAACAGTTGCAGATAAAGCAACAAAAAGAATATGTTTTGGAGTATGAATTATGATTTCTTCCCAAACAGTTCCTCTTTCTTTATCATTCATGTAATGACATTCATCAAGAATTACATAAATAACCTCATCTAAGCGTCTTATATCTTGATATAATATATTTCTTAAAATTTCCGTCGTCATTACTACTATTTTTGCAGTATGATTAATAGAAACATCTCCTGTTACTAAACCTACATTATTAGCACCATATTGTTCAGATAAGTCTCTAAATTTTTGGTTACTAAGTGCTTTTAGAGGAGCCGTATATATTACTTTTAGATTTTTATCTAAAGCATCAAAAATAGTAAATTCTGCAACAATAGTTTTACCAGATCCAGTTGGAGCTGTTACTAAAACAGACTTTCTTTCAAGTAATGTTTTTGCTGCATCTATTTGAAATTTATCAAGAGGAAATTTATATAAATCTTGAAATTTTGTTATTATGTCATCCATTAAGTAATCTATTTTCCTAACTCTTCAATAAAATCAATATATTTTTGCATTGCGTCTTCTTTAGACATACCTTTTAATTTTTCCCAAGCATCATATTTTGCAACACCTTTGAAATCAAACATTCCTGGTTTATCTCCAGAAACATCTCCAGAATTTGCTTGTTTAAATAAAGCGTACATTTTTAATAAACTATCATTAGATTGGCTAGGAAGTTTTTTGGAATTAGCAGAGGCTTCTTCAAATTTTTGTTGTAAATTTTCCATTTTTTTCACCTTAAGAAAATAATAATTTTAAGTTAAAAAAGAATTATACATTTGTTTTATGACAAAAGAAATAAGTAAGAAGTTAAAAGTTAAAAGTAATGAGATAATAAGGTGATAAATACAAACTTTAGGTTAATTATTTTTTACTAATATTTTTGCATATTTTTTATATATCTATTTTTTCATTATAAACATTGATAGAAAATCTTTCTCCATTTTTTTCAACACAGGCATAATCAAAAAGTTCCAAACCGTCAAAATTTTCAGCGTCATCATATTCAAAGGGAATTATAATTTCATTTTTTGTATTAACAAAACCCCATTTACAGTCTTTTTTTACGCCAACTTTCTCTTGAATAAAATTAAGAGTATCTTCATAAATAAAAGGAATTATAATTTCATTTTTTGTATTAACAAAACCCCATTTACCATCTTTTTTTACAGCAACTAAACCTTGAGAAAAAGAACTAACGCTTTCATAAATAGGTGGAATAATTTCTTCACCTTTTAAATTAACAAAACCATACTTGTCATTTAGTTTTATTTTTATTTTGTAATTATAATATAAAGTATAAACTTGATTTTCCTCTCCAATAAAATCATATATTATTGGTATTATAATCTCACCTTTTTTATTTATTATCCCCCATTTACCTTTTATAGAAGCTTTTATTGCACTATTATCATAAATTGCTAAAAAATCATAAATACCTGATTTTATTACTTCTTTGTTTTCTTTATTGATAAAAAAATAAAACCCATCTTTTTTAACTAATGATAATCCACATTCAAAATCTTCTGCATGATTATAAATAAAAGGGATAATTTCTTTTCCTTCTTGATTTATAAATCCATATTTATTCTTTTTTAATGCTCGATAAAAACCATTTTCAAAACGATAGATTTTATCATAAATACATAATGAAACTCTTTCTCCATTTTTATCAAAAATCCCATATTTATTTTCTATCTGAACAATAAAAAAATGTAAATTATTATATGTGTATTTAATATCATCATAAATTACATCTGCTAATATTTTACCTTCGTTATTTATAATACCTAGTTTTTTATCTTTTTCTACTATAAAAACTTTACTGCTATCATAAACTTTTATAATCTTGTCAAAATATAATCTTGTTTTAGCTTTTTTATTTAATAAAAACCATTTTTTATTATCTTTAAAATATATACTGTTTTTTTCAATGAATATAATTGAATCATACATTTTTTTTGATAATAATTTTCCATTACTATTTAAAATTCCGTATTTTCCATCTTTTTTAACATTAATAATGTCATTATAAAACCATGATTCATTATAATTTAATTCGGTAACTAATTCAAAATCACTGTTAATAATGTAGAATATATCATTTTCCGTTTTTAAGATAATCATATTATTTATAATTTCATTTTCTAAAAAAAGCTTGTTTTCTTTATTATTAATAAATATAGAACCATCTTTATTTGTTACCATTAAAACATTATCTTTTTTAAATACAATAATACCTAATTCATAATCTTCAGAAAAAAAAGAAAAAACTTCATCATAAATAAAAGGAGTTATTATATTATTATTATTATCTAATCTTCCCCATTTACCATCTTTTTTTAGAATAAAAGGAATAATTGGCATATAATCTTCATAAAATAAAGGTATAAATAATTCTCCTAATTTATTAATAAAACCATATTTACTATTCAATTCAACTAAGGCTAAATCATCTTTAAATTCATGTATATAATCATAATTAAAAAGTATAAGTAATCCTCCTAATTTATTAATTAAAGTATATTTATCATTTAATTTAACTCTAGCTAAACCATCTTCAAAATCATGTGAATAATCATAAATAAAAGGTATAAATAGTTCGCCTTTTTCATTAATAAATCCATATTTATTTTTTTCATGTACTCTTGCAATTGATTCTGAGAGAAAATCTGCAAATTCCCAAATAAAAGGTAGTGTTGTATTACCATTTTTATCTATATAACCATATTTACCATTTTTTCTAACTGGATTAAAGTTTTGGCTATTAAGAGAAACATCTATAGTGTCGTATATACAAGGAATAACCTCTTTTCCTTCTTGATCTATAATCCCATTTTTTCCATCTTTAATAACGCAAATAAAACCATTTTTATCAAGATAATATATAGAATCATAAATATAATCAATAATAGCAATACCTTTTTCATTAAAAAGATTTGTTTTACCATTTTTAAAGCCAATTATAATATTATTATTTTCAAAATAAGGCTCAGAATCAAAAATAAAATCTATTACTTGCTCACCTTTTTGATTTATATATCCCCATAAGCCATTTTTGGCTATTGGTATAAGAGAATTATTATTTTCAATTTCAAATTCATTATTTGCATCATCATAAATATATTGAGTAAAAATTTCGCCTTTTTCATTTGTAACAGCATACTTACCTGTAGTATCGGAAATTATATATCCAAACTTCATTTTTACACCTAATATTATGTTTTAATCTATTATTAGTTAACAAAAATATTTTTGTCAACTTTTTTAACAAAATATTTTTTGTCAAATCTAATCTAAATAGAAGAATAATCTGAACCAATTTAATGAAATGTATAAAAGGCTGTTTGATGAATCAAACCCCTTGTATGATTAAGTCATAAAGTAATAA
>JBBTGK010000024.1:0-31252 GCA_038060635.1 Cyanobacteriota bacterium
AATAAAATTAACTTATCTAGTGTTCTTGTTTTCAAGGGGCTGATTCGTAAATAAGGGTATTTACTCACCTTGTTCAATAAAGATATACATGTATACTCCTGAACAAGGGTGCTTTAGTCCCTTGTTTTTTGCTCTAATTTTACTTTGCTATTATAATTTTTTATCGAACTCAGGTTAGTTATATCCAATTTTTAAAAGGAACACTTTAAAAGCGTTCCTTTTTGTTTAATTTTTTAACTTATCTTTTAACAAGATCTGATTCTTCATTTTTATGAGGCATTACCATTCTCCAAACTTGTGAACCGTTTTGATCCACTTCTAAAATATGTTTATAATTAGAATGAATAATATAAGTATTTCCATCTTTCAATCTTGCTGAATAAGTTGGTAGCGTTATCAATGAAGATGAATTTCCTTTATATCTCCAAACAGGTTCACCTTCAGGTGAAATCTCAAGTATTCTCGCATTTTTTGTATCTGTTATAAGAGTGTTACCATTTGCAAGCCTTGAAGCATGTTCTGGATAAGAAAGATGATGATCTCCATTACCAGCTTTTTTATTTTCTCCAAAAAGCCAAACTACTTCACCAGCCTCATTTATTTCTCTAACAGTATGAGAAGAACTTGCTGTAATAAGTGTATTACCATTACTTAATCTAACGGCATGAGTAGGTGATTTTTCTTGTTTCTGTTCCCAAACAATATTATATTCTCTATCTAACTCAATCACTTTAAAATTCTTTTCATCACACAAAAGTATATTTCCATTTTTTAATTTTGTAGCAAATCTTGCTCTACAATCATATTTCCATATAATTTTTCTATTACTCATTTTTATTTCAACAACTTTATCAACGTCTGTTAAAATAATTGTTTTATCTGAAGTTATTTCAATATTTTGTGGTTTTATTAATTTATGTTCTTTAAGTTCTCCATACATCCATAAAATATCGCCTGCTCTATTTGCTACAAGAAGTCTATTTTTATTTTTATCTATTATCAAAACAGGTAATGGTAAGACTTCTTTATGTGGTGTTAATAGTACATGTGGGTTTTCACCTTCAAATTTACCATTTAAAGATTGTCTTCTTTCTTCTATTAGCTTTTCTAATTCTTGATTTTTTTCATCAACAATTAATTCTTCTTCTGTTTTTCCATCCCCAACTTTTCTCATATAATGAGCTATCGAACCAGTTTTTTTCTTTGTTTCTTTCTTTTCAGCTAATTCTTCATGTTTTGGTTTACCAAATTTACCTTGATATGCTTTAGCTCCATATTTAGCTTTAGATTTTTTTATATCTTCTTTTGTTACTCTATATGTAGTTCTTGCTTCTATTGATTCGATTGTTTCAGACCAAAGAATTTTTCCTCCACCATTATCATTTGGTAAAATTTCAATAACTTTTCCGTTACCAACTACTAAAATATCTTTATTTTTTAATCTTAAAAAACTTTGTGGATTGGTAATTTTATGTATATCATCAAGATTTGAAACATTAAACTCCCAAAGAATACCATGTTGATTATCAACTTGAACTAATCTATTATTACCTTTATCAAGAACTAATACTTTGCCATCTATTTCTTTATAAGCCTGAGTTGGGTTATTGAATCCCTCATTATATTCAAATAATACTTTAATTTCATATTGAGCAGTTTCTATGTTCATTTCTCTTTTTAATTCAATAACTCTATTATTACCACTGTCAGTTATTAAATAAGTTCCATCATAAGTTTTTTGTATGTCGGTAGGAAAATTAAGAAAATTAAAATTATCGCCTGGTTTTCCTTTTTCACCATATTCCCAAATAATTTCACCATCTAAATGAGCTTCAAAAATCCTATGATTATCTGTATCAGCAACTAATATTTCATTTTCAGCTAAAATAGTATACGCTGAAGGATTATTTAATTTTGAATATTCATCTTCTGGTTCATACTTCCAACTTTCTCTTCCTTTTGGACTTATCTCAACAAGAGTATTGTTTTCTTTATCAAGAATCATAGTATTTTTATTATCTAATCTAAATACTCTATTTATAGATTTCATATCCATATCTTCTTTTGATATAGACCATATAGGGATTTTATAATTATCTAATTCGATTATAATTCCTCTTTCCTGATCTAATATAAAGAAATATCCTTTTTGTAAGTTTGAAAGAGGTTCTAACGAAGCTATTTGTTTTTTTATAGCATCTTCTGGTTTTTCATAAGTAAAACCACAAACAGGACATTCCCAAGCACCGTACATTGGAGCGGAACAATTCATACAATTTGCTGGAGAGGCTACAAGTTTTTGTCTTTTTATACTATCCTCTTCATGTAGCATTTCTAAAATATAATCTCTTTGAATTATTGTTTCTAAATGAAATCTATCAAAATAATTTTTTATTTCAATAATTTCTATATCATAATATTCTAATTTTTTTCTTATATTATCAGCAATTTGATCTAATCTTTTATCTTCCTCAGCAATTTCGGTTAAATCTATTTCTGTTTTTTGCCAAAAACTACCAATTAAAATATCTTTTATTTGTTGATTTGCTTTCATTGGGATTATTACGTGTTTAGTTTTCTTTGGAACAGGAACTCCTACTACAATTTTTGGCTCTTCATGCTGAATTTGCTCAATATCAATTATTTCATGCTCTACTTCTTTTGCTTCACCTTCTTCTGTATTTTCGGATATTCCTTTTTTTTCACCCATTTCTTGCTGCATCTGTTTTTTTAATTTAGCAATTTCTTCTTCATTGTTATTCATTAAGGCTAATTTCAAATCTCTAAGCTTATTAAAAGTAAACTCTCCTTTTTCAACTAAAGCTTCTTCAAATGATTTATTTGCAATACCTACAGGATTTTCATCTTTAAAAGCTAAATTAATTGGTTTTGTTTCATCTTTTATAGAAAATCTTTTAACAGCTTTGTTTTTTTCAATATCAATAACAGTTATTACAGGCGTATAAGGTGAAGGATCGTTTAAATAAGTCATATAGAAAATATTTTTATTATCAGGTGATAAGGTTAATAAATCACAAGGTGCATCACCTAAACTAAAAAAATCACCTTTTGGAGGTAATGATTTTAATTCTTCAAAAGTATCTGCATTTAATAGTTTAAAACCTTGTTCTGGTTTTATTATTATAGTATAAATAGCTTTTTCGTCGGGTGTAAGGCAAATATTACCTAATATTCCCAAATTAGATAAACTTTTTTTATTTAATTTCTTTGTATCTAGTTCATAACTATATAAAACAGGTGATTGATTATCGGTTAAATAAATTAGTTTTTTTGAGTCAGAAATAGTAATATTTATACATTTTGTACTACCTGCTGCTCTTATTGATATTTCATGAATAAATTTTCTTTCTTTTATATCAAAAATATAAACTGTTCCTTCATCTCTATTTGAAATACATAGTAATTTTTTATTTTTTGAAAGGAAAAGATCATAAGGTAATGAAGAGTTTTTTGCTTTTGCATTAGCACCAAAAATATATTTATCTGTTAAAGCAAGCATTCTTTGTTTATTTAGATCTGAATTATAGAGATATGTTTTTTCATCATTAAAAGCAATTCCATATAAGGAATTTTTATTAAAAGGAATATCTCCTTCTTTTTGAATTTCTTCTAAACCCAATATAGCTATAGATGTTCCCCAAGTTTCAAATTCATCTTGATTGTATCTTTTGGCTTTACTTGGCATATCTGTAGAAAATAAAGTTTCATTTGTACATGTATCAAAAACAATTAGTTTATTTTGTTTATAATCAATTGCATAACAAATAGCTTGAATTTGTTTTTTTGCAACTTCTACATTTTCATCTCTTTCTGAAAGTATGGTGTCTAATGTTTCTTGAGAAATAAGACCTTGTTCTACCAATGAGTCTTTTAAAAGTAAAGACATTTCTTCTGAGTTTAATTCTGCCAGTTTTTGATCCATAATAAAATTTATACCTCAGCTACCATAATTTTGGTTTATATTTCTACATACAATATTTTAAACTGCTTTATAAGTTATGGGAAGAGAAAGTTTATCCAAAATCTTTAAATAAGCATTATATTTTGAATAAGTTAATTTTTAAATGAATCAAACGAGTTTTTTTACTAAAAAATAGCTTCTATTTGTTCTTTGGTTTTTTCCCAACTAAAATATTTTGCTCGTTCTAAGCCTTTTTTTGAAATAAAATCATAAAATTCATTATCTGTTAGAAGTTTTTCTATAGCATTAAATATTTGCTTTTCATTATCTATTTCTACTAAAATTCCTGAATCACTTACAACTTCTGGAATAGAAGATGTATTATAAGCTATAACAGGGGTTTTATTTGCCATAGATTCTAATAAAGTTAAACCAAAACCTTCGTATAATGAAAAATGTAGTAGTATTTTTGCTTTTTTATAAAAAAATTGTAATTCATCAAAAGATACTGAATTTATAAAGATAATATTTTTTTCTTCTTTTAAATTGTTCATTTGTTCTAAAAAAATATTTGTATTTTCATTGAATTTTCCTATAATTACTAATTTATATTTATTTTTAATTTCAATATCTAATTTAGAATATATTTCTATTAATTTACCTATGTTTTTATATATCTCATGTCTTCCAACAAATAAAAAAAATTCAAAATCTATATTATATTTATTTTTTATATAATTTTCATCAAAATCTATATTATTAGATTCAAAACCTTCTGTTATAACAGATATTTTATTTAAATTTATTCCTAAATATTTATTTAAATCTTTTTTTGTACTTTCAGAAACCGAAATTATTTTATCTATTTTAGAAATAAAAATTTTCTGGGCTATTTTATTACAAAAGAAAAGCTTAAATTTAAAACTAGCTTTTTTAAATAAATTTGAATAAATAATAGGTATTAAATCATGTATAACCGAAATTTTTATTATTTTATTTCCCAAAAACATTTCTAAAAAAGAATAACAAGGTGAAAAATATATATCAGGTTTTATTTCCTTAATTATTTTTCGTATTTCTAAAATAGATTTTATTGAATTTATAGAATTAGCTACTTGAATAATCCTAATACTATTAAACTCATTAGAAAACATTTTTTCTTCTATTTCAGTAGAGTTTAATAATAAAATATATTCATTTTTATCACTTTGAATTAGTTTTTTTATTATATTTAAAGTAAAATTACCAATCCCATCTATATTAATACTTCTTATCCATCTTCCATCTAGGATAATTTTTTTCACTATTTAATAATGTTGATAAAAATAACATTGAATATTTCCATTGTATAGTTTTCTATTTTTATCTGCTCTTCTGCCAAAAAGTCTTTCAAAGTCTTTATTTGCAGTTAATGTATAAAAACTCCAATGATCTAAGCTTTTATATAAATAGCCCATAGTTTCATATAAGGCTTCAACTTCTTCTAGCTCTCCTAATCTTTCACCATAAGGTGGATTACTTATCATACAACCAAATTTTTTTCTTGAACCAAATTGAGATACATCCATTTTTTGAAAAGCAATACAATCTTCCAAATCAGCATTTTTAGCATTTTGTTTGGCTTTTTTCAAAACATGATAATCTATATCAGAACCTAATATTCTAAACTCGACATCATTTATTTCTTCAGATCTTGCTTTTTCTATTGTGTCATCCCATATTTTTTTAGGAAACCATTCCCACTCTTCAGCAGAAAAATGTCTATTAATTCCAGGAGCAATATTTTTAGCAATCATAGCAGCTTCTATAGGAATTGTTCCTGAACCACAAAAAGGGTCTGCTAAAACTCTTGATGGTGCCCATCTACTTAAAATAATCAATGCACTAGCTAAGGTTTCTTTTAAAGGTGCATCTCCAGCTTCTTCTCTATAACCTCTTTTATGTAAACTAGGGCCAGTTGTATCAATTGTAATAGTGGCAATATCTTTTAATAAAGAAATCTCTATTTTAAAAACAGAGCCTGTTTCTTCAAACCAGCTTTTTTTATATTTTTTCTTCATATTTTCGATAATGGCTTTTTTTACTATTCCTTGGCAATTAGGAACACTAAAAAGTGTTGATTTTATAGATTTTCCATTAACGTGCATTTTTGAATTTTCTGGAATAAATTCATGCCAATTTATTTTTTCGGTTTCGTCAAAAAGCTCATCAAAGGTTTCTGCTTTAAATTCGGCTATTTTTAATAAAATTCTATCAGCTGTTCTCAATTTAATATTACAAAGAGCAATCCCTTCCATATTTGATTTAAAAGTTATTTTTCCATTTTCTACTTTTAAATCTTCAAAACCTAAATTTCTTAATTCATCTGAAACGATAGACTCAATTCCAAATACACATGTTGCAATAAGCGTAAATTCATTCATTTTTTTGTTCTGTTTCCCTTATACTGTTTTCTATATCTCTATTGTTCCAATAACATCTATTTTATAATTTGGTGGTACTTCCACATAAGAAATAACTTGAGTTCTTGGATACTTTTTTTCAATAAATCTTCTAAAATATAATCTTATATCTGGTCTGCAAATTATAGGAACTCCTTTTAAACCAATTGAAGATAAAAAATCCTCGCTTTGCTCTAATTTATCCATTAATTTAAGTGTATCGTGTGTACTTAATTCTAAGCTAGTTCCGTTATTATTTTTTATGATATTATTACGAATTTTAACTTCTAATTCTTCACTTAAAGTAATTACTTTTAATCCTATTCTTGTATCTTCTTCCATTTACAATCTACCTATTATAGTCTTACTCATTAATATTATATTATTTTTTACAGGTATTTAGAAATAAAATTATTATAATATTAAAATTAGTTTTAGGATTTTAAAATAAAAGTGAAAAAATCAATTTTTTGGTTCAGAAGAGATTTAAGAATAGATGATAATATAGGTCTATTTAATTGTGTAAAAAATAGTTCAGAAGTTATTCTTTTATTTATATTTGACGATGATATATTAGCAAAAAGTCCTAAAAATGATCAAAGACTAGGTTTTTTAATTAAATTATTAGAAAAATTAGATACTGATTTAAAAAAAATAGGTTCTTATTTACTTATTTTAAAAGGTAATAGAGACGATATTATAAAAAAAATTGCTGAAGAAAATAATGTTTCTTCTATTTATACAAATAAAGCTTATAGTTTGAGTACAATCAAGTCAGATAATAAAATAAAAGCTTTTTTTAATGATAAAAGTATCAATTTTTTTGAATATGAGGATTCTATTTTAGTTCCCATTGATAAAGTTCCTGTAAGAAAAGTTTTTACTCCTTTTTATAAATTATGGCAAAAAGAACTTAAAGAACATGTTTTTGAAAAAATAACTAAAATAAACTCACCTAAAATAGAAATGATACCTTTTGAAAAAATAAAAACTGAAATATCTTTTTCAGATTCAAAATATTGGGATGTTAATTTTATTGAAAAAAGATTAGATATGTTTGATTTTGAACACTATTCAGAAACTAGAAATTTACCTTATATTGATGGAACGTCAAAAATATCTCCATATATAAGATTTGGAGCTGTTTCTATAAGAAAAATTTATGAAAAAACTAAAATATCACCTGTTTTTTCTAGTGAAATTGCATGGAGAGAATTTTGGTATCATATTATGCACCATTTTCCTGAAACTTATAATTTAGAATTTCAAGAAAAAAGAAGAAATATAAAATGGATAAATAATGAAAATCATTTAGAAGCTTGGAAAGAAGGAAAAACAGGTTATCCTCTTATAGATGCAGGAATGATTCAGCTTAAAGAAGAAGGATGGATGCACAATAGGGTAAGAATGGTAGTAGCCTCTTTTTTGACTAAAGACCTTATTATAGATTGGAGAGAAGGAGAAAAGCATTTTGCTAAATACCTTATAGATTATGATGAAAATGTTAATATTGGTAATTGGCAGTGGGGAGCATCAGTAGGAGCAGATCCTAAACCTTTAAGAATATTTAGCCCTTTTATTCAATCGGAAAAATTTGATCCCGAATGTGTTTATATAAAAAAATATATTCCTGAATTAAAAAATGAACTTCCTAAAAATATTCATAATCCAATAAAAAATGTTTTAAAATATCATAAACCTATTGTAGATCATAGTGAAATGATAAAAATTACTAAATTACTTTATATGGATTCAAAAAATTTCGAGAGTAATTCAGACGTTTTTTAAATATATGATAAAATGCTTATAAATAAAATTTTTAGTCTATAAATTTCAAGGAAAAAAAATGATTGATCCAATAGTTTTTGATAAAAAATTATCTTCGTATATAAATGCTCTTTTACCTTATAAAAACGATATTTTAACAAAAATAGAAAACATGGCAAGAGAAGAAGGACAACCTGTTGTTTCTAATGATACAGGAACTTTTCTTAATTTTATGACAAAAATAACTAAACCAAAAAGAGTTTTAGAAATAGGATGTAATATAGGTTATTCTGCTTTATGGATTGCTTTAGCATTAGAAGAAGATGCAAAAATAGAAACAATAGATGTAAGAGAAGATCTTGGAAGAATTGCAAGAGAACATTTTATTTTGGCAAATGTTTCTGAAAAAATAACTATTCATATTGAACCTGCATTAGATTTAATACCTAAATTAAATTATTTTTATGATATGGTTTTTATTGATGCAGTAAAAAAACAATATATTGATTATTTAGAATTAATTTTACCTAAATTAAATAAAGGTGGTTTGATTTTTGTTGATAACACTTTATGGAGTGGTAGAGTTTTAAATGAAACAAAAGATGAAAATACCAAAGCTTTAGATGATTTTAATAATTACATTTCAAAACATGAAGCCCTTGATTCTATGTTAATGAGTATAGGCGATGGACTTACTTTTGCAATAAAGAAATAAATAAAAAGGCGTTTTGATGAATCAAAACCCTACAATTACATTATTTTTTTTTAATCTAGGGCTGTCTAAAAAGGAACGTTTTTAAAACGTTCCCTACCTAAACATTGGGTTATGACCCTGTAATTTTCTCAAAAAATACACTTTTTAGACAGCCCCTATGAATTCTTTTTGAAAATAGATCTTTTATATTCTACTTTGCCTTTTGTATCTATGATTTCAATATTTATGCTTGAATCTGTAACTTCAAACCATGCAAAACCTAGTGTTAATGCTGAAAAAAGAGTATTAGCTTTTATTTTTAAAGGAGGTCTAACAGCAGAGCCACTACCTAATATAATATGATTAATTCCGCACTCTTCTTTTAAGTATTGTTTGTTATGTTCATGACCTGATAAATATAAATCAACATTATTGCACATCGGTTTATCAATAAGATCTTTTAAAATTCCAGTTGCATTTGTATAAATACCATTTGAATATCTTGGATGATGTCCGAATGCTATTTTCCATTTTGTTTTTGAGTTAGAAATTTTTGTTTTCAAATCATTTATTTGTTTGTTTGATGGTTCATTAGTATCTATAGAAAAGAACTCAGTATTTCCTTCAATAAAATTGTATGTTTTATCTGGCATGTACCATTTTTTACTTTTTTTAGTATAATCAACTTGAGCTTTTACATTTCCTCTATAGTCATGATTTCCCAATGTTAAATATATTCTCATATCTAAGTTTTTATAAGGATTTTCAAATTTATCAATAAATTGTTTATCATTAATACTAGAAACACCAGAATTATAAATATTATCGCCTAATAAAATTCCAAAATCACAACCATCTTTTTTACATTTATCCTCAATAGCTTTTGCTACATCATATTGTCCTTTTGCTCCTGTACCAGTATCACCAGTAGCAAAAAACCGAATAGTTTTTTCTTCTGAAAAAGCTTTATTATTTGATTGATTTATTAGTAATAAAAAGATTAAAAAAATTAAAAAAGTACTTTTAATACTAAATAAATTAACTAATTTTTGTTTTTTTAAAGACATATTTTATTAAATAACAAAGTTTCTAATGGTATGAATATTTTTTATTAAATTAGGTGGATTTGGAGAATGATTTGTTTCTAAAAAGAATATATGAGAAGTTTCAAAATGTTGCTTAAATATATTTACATTTATTGGTTCATTATCAAAACCTGCAATTAAGTTTCCAAATTTTCTCATATCTTCCATAGCAGTATGTTTAAATACATGATCTTCTATTTTATTATGAGGTTTTAAAACAAGATTTGTACCATTTTTATCTAAAGGAAATCCATATTCTTTAATGTTTCTTGAAGTACCTTCTCTCATAGACTCAAATCGCCCTGTAAGATAAACTATTTGAGTTCCTGTTTGTTCCAATTTTTTTATAAAATCAACAGAACCTTTCAATGGAGTGTCTATTATATAAGAGTTAGAAAAAAATCTTAGATACCAAAATTTAATTACATCAGACATAAAAGCTTCATTTTTTATATCAATACCAAAATCTGATAGGATATTTTTCATTCCCCAAACAATATCTTTCCTTTTTATTTTTTTCATTTTTTCTATTTCTTCAGGATATTTATCTGAAAAAGACTTAATGAAATCATTTATTATTTTATGAACTCTTGGCGAATTATCAAAAAGAGTTGCGTCAAGATCAAATAAAAAAAAGGTTTTCTCTTTCTTATTTCTTATTTTAGCAATTTCGATTAAATAATTAAGTGGAGAAAAAGAAGATATTATATTTATAAGTTCAATAATCTCTTTTTTATTAGAAGAAGAAGAATTTATTTCTTTTAATTTATTTTCAACTATTTCTTCTAAAAAATGATGATATTCATAAACCTCAAGTTCTTTTATTAAATTAGAAATAGTATTTATTATTGAAGAAAAATCAGAAATTTCAGTTTCATCTTCTAATAAAGATTTTAATTTATTTAGTTCAATTTTTACTTCATCAATTTTTTTTATATTAACTAAAGATGATTCTAAAGAATTACAAAAAAAATCGTCCTCAATAAAGTTTTGACATTTCTTTATTCCTTCAATCTCTTTTTGTGTTAAAAACCAATTTTTATTTTCATATAACTGTTTTGATTTATGAACTAAATAGTCATTAAAATGAGTATAATTATAATTTTTTTCAGAATCAAAAGGACTTCCATCATTATGGAAATCCATTATAGAACTAAGGTTCATTTATTTTGCTCTGAAAAGAACAGTATTATAAGAAATTCTATAACCTTTTGGTAAAATCTTTGTATTATGATTTGCCAATTTTATACCAAATTTCATATCACCATTAGATTTTTTAACTAATTTATATCTCATTTTATCTGTTTTATTACTTAAAATATTCAATCCACCAGGAGAAAAATCAAGTGCAATAACTTGGTTTGAATATTGAGAATTAGCTTTAAGTGGAGCTAAAGATGATGGATATGTTATGCTGTTTGATGTTGTAAATGCTTCCCATCCACTCATAACATAGTTATCTGTTGATTTTGCTTCTACCTGATAAGATTTTGCTTGTGCAACTGAATTCCAACTAAATGTTGGGGCAACACCTGCATTTGTAACATCATAATCTGGTTTTAGTGCAGATGGTGGTTGAAGTAAGAAAATTTCAGCAGAATCTCCTTCATGAATATCATTTATTACCGCATCACTTCCAATTGTATCATTACCAGCATGAGCTTCGATACTATAAGAGCAACCAGCTACATCAAACATTCTAGGAACTCTAAAAGCTAAATTAGTTGGCATACCACCTGTATATTTACTTACCAAAACTTTTTCACCAGTAGGAAATACTACATAAGCATTACAAATAAAATTACTAAAACCATAAGTATCATTGAATTTTACATTTATATTAAAAAAGCTTTTCAACGCAACTGAGTTACTTGTATCTGTTGCAACTTCATCTGTTGTTGTGGTTGACGTTAAATTTATCCCAGGAAAATTTGTATCACCTACTCTAAATGAAATATCTTTTTTATAAATGAATTTTTTCATTTGAGTTGGATTTGTTGCCTTACCAAAGTTATCTCTTTCTATATCATAAATAAATAATTGACCTGTTGTAGAGGTTTTATTTGCAATAGGATTAACTTCAAGTCTTATTCTTCCAGTAGTTGTATCTATTACGTTTGTAACAAATCTACTTCCATCATTATCACCAAAAGATAACAAACTAGCATATTTTAATGTTGGTAATGTTGATGAAGCTACAGATGGTGTTGGAGATGTAAAAATGTTTGCAACCTTTGGTTCTTCAGCAGACATTGTTATTATCTCAGAAAGTATGGTATTTTGATTAAACTGAGGTCTATTATCAATAGGTTGTAAATGAATATCTCTTGCACTTCCAGGAACAACATTTGAAACAGTAGAAGAATAATAACCTTGAGCTGATGCTGAAATATTAGTAGTAGTACTAAACTCAGAAGAAGTCATGTATTTTCCAGAAACATCCGAAGTTAACAATGAACCTCCAACAGAGACACTTGCATTTGATAATACTTTATAATTTTTTGTATTTATATCATAAGCATAAACAGTTCCAGAAACTACAGATGGCGGAACTGATGCAAAAACATCTGGTGATGAGCTTGATGTTGCTGAACCTGAACCAAAACTCGGAACATCTTTACCAAGAATATATGGTGGTTGTGTTTTATATGGATTAGGTTCATTTGGAGATGGATCCTCTACATTACTTGCAGGTCTTGGTGTTTCAACAATACTAAAACCAGATGCAGTTGGATAAGGCGATGGAATAGCTCCAATAGGAGATGAAGAAACTACAGGAGTAATACTTTTATCTGCTACAGCCAACGGTTTATATTTTTCGCATGAGAAAGCAATTCCCGATACAGAAATTATGCTTATTATTGCTAATCTTGAATTTTTCATTAAATCCTCTTAAATTTACATTCAGAATATTATGGGGTAGTTGATATATTCAATGTACCATTATCAAGGGTAAAATAAACATTACCCGAAGTATCTGATATAGCACTTGTAACTCTTCCCGTTGTTGCTCGACCTGAAGAATCAAACTCATTAAAGTAGCCATATCTTGATAAAGAATCTTTATCAGATGAAAAAGGTGTTGAGAAAAAATTTATATATTGCATTGTATTTTCTTTTAAATTAGAATCTAACATTGCAACCTTAGTAACACCATTTGAAGTTGTTAAATTGATATTATTTCTTCCGTAAGGAGTTAGATTTCCAGAATTTTCATCAAGTCTTGAAGATGCAGATAGACAATAGTTTGCTTTTCCCTTAAAAGTATCATTACTAGAGTAGTCAAGTTCAAATACTGCATTTCCATTAGAAATGTATGTTGTATTTCCATTAACAATAGGTGATGAAGATATATTTCCTGTAGGATAAGGTGAATTTGAATTTTGGAAAACAGCTCCATAAGGTTTATTTCTTGAATTAAGATCATATTTTAATTCAAGCAAAGGACTTTGTTCTACATTGCTACCTTGTATTCTAAATAAATAACCACCTGATGGAACTAACACAATAGAGTTTTGACCAATTACAGGGTTGCCAGTTATTTTTGCAGAACCATTTTTGTTGTATAAAGATAAATCCCAACTTCTTGAAACATCGCCTGTTGTTGTTATAACATCATACATAATTCCATTTTCTCCACCTAAGTAAAGTGAAGAGCCATTCATAACAGGAGAAGAAACAAAAGAAACTGAATCTATTTTTTTAGAATATTCTAAAGAAAAACTAGCCTGTTGAGAATTTGATAATTGTAATTTGAATTTATATAAATTTCCATTCATACTTGTAGCATAAATATAATCAAAATTAGGATCGGTTGCATCAACCCAAACTGAATTCATGAAGGTATCATTTACTTTTATTTGAGATACTTGATTACCATCTGAATTAAGGCAGTATAAATCGCCTTGAGATGACATAACATACATAAGTTTTTTACCTAAAAAGGCTTTTTGCTGAGTTGCAGAAGGGTTAAAAGAAAAAGTTGGTGCCGAATTTATAAAAGTTCCATTAAACCCATGTTCCCATATTGTTCTACCATCAGAACCAATAGCAAAAAAGTTAGCTCCAGTTTTGTTATCAGATGTGTAATATAAAACATCGTCACCTGTTCCTGTTCCATTTAAATCTATTGCTGGAGATGTTGTCATTGCTCCAAAGTTTTTTCCTCTTTCATTATTGTTTAAATAAACTCTAAAAGTAGAATCTTTTGTTGCTTTAGTTGGAGCTGTTTTCATATTCATTGTAATCAGAACATCTTTATCAACCGTTGTTGCTGGTGCAACAGGAGTTGGAGATGGTGGTATTGATGATATTTCAAGAATTTCACCTGTGTTTTCAACTAATATTTTATCGCCAGGTTTTAGCTCTAAATTAAAGTTAGTCTGATTTCCTTCTATAGAAGTTATTCCTACTTTTGTTGTAATTCTACCTGTAAGAACACTTTTGGTATTATTAATTATTTTTGTACTATCAAGAAAATTTTGAGTATTTCCTAGTTTTGTTTTTAAAGAATCTGAAGATGCTTTAGTTGAAAAAGCATTTTTAGATTCATTTCTATAAACTCTTGATGAAGTCCAATCTAAAACCTGACCAGTAGAAAAATTATCATATTTTTCCGTTCTAATATCTGGTTTGGCTTCAGGATACACATTATTTTGAGTAATATTATTTTTCTGATCAACTTTATTTTCACAAGAAATAAAAGTAACCAATAAAGTACATAAACCCAAATTGAGAAGGCGTTTTGACATTTTATAGTAATTTCCCACTACAGTTCTACCTCTAATTATTTAAGAGAAGTTAAAAGATTTTTTAATATAGTTTTAAAAAACTTAATAAAGAACCTTATTTCATAAACAAAAATAAAAACTACAACATTTATTATACAGTGTCAAACGTTTTTTTTAAAGTAAATAATAATATATTTGAAAATAATTTAAAAATATAAATAATTTTTTTTATTTTATACTACAAATAATTGATTAAATCTAATAATAAATACTATAATATAACCTTATATATAAAGACTTGTTATTTATGAAAAAAAATTCAGTCCAATTAAAAGTAGTAATGAAAGAAACCGTTGGGTTCTCTAAGATTAATAAATACCTTAGTGGATTGGATTTTGCTTATGTTGACTCTACTGATATATATCAAGGGGCATTAGCAAATTTGATTAATGGTAATACAGAAAAAGCAATAAGATGTATTATATTTGGTCTTGATCTTGATAGAAATAATAATTCTATAGTACATCTTTCCAGAACTATGTTATTCAGTTTAAGTGAAGATTTTTATGAAAGTGGTGGAGATCTTTTTAGGCAAAAATATGGATCACTTGAAAAAACCAAAGTATTATTAACTAAAAAAATTGAAGATATGGAATTAGAAATATCTGCTATGCTTGAGAAACTTGAGCTTTTGAATAAAAATATCACGGAAAATAAATCAATTATGTTTAAACTTTTTAAAGCAAAAAATATAAAAAAAGATATTGATTTTCTTCTTTCTAATATAAGTTTAAAAAAAGCTGAACTAGAAATAATACAAAATGATACCGAAAAATCAAAATCACTTGAACGAATAGAAGAATATATAAAAATATTAGGTGTTGTTTTAGAAGTTTGTATATTTCCTGCCAGATTCGCTTGGGCTTTAAATACTTAAAATTCCTTCATTATCTATAGAAAGAATATTTGCATTTGATTTTATCCCAAATTCAGACCATTTATTTACCATATTCTCACTTATTTCTTTTTCGTTTTTTGTCGTAATTGCCAAAATACTAGGCCCAGCTCCACTAAGAACTGTTCCAATTGCTCCTGATTCTAAACCAGCTTTTTTTACAGCATAAAAACCCTCTATTAAATTTGCTCTGTATTGTTCATGAATTTTATCATCTAAACCTAATTTTATCATTTCAATATTATTGTCATAAAAACCTTGAACTAAAAAAGCACGGCGACTATAATTAAAAACTGCATCAGCAAACACAATTTTTTTTGGAAGAACACTACGTGCTTTTTCAGTAGAAAGTTCAAACTCTGGTACAACTACTATAAATTTTAGATCTAAATTAGATAGGATTTTTTTTGTAAATACTTTTTTATCTTCACACAAAGATAAAACAATACCACCTAAAATGCAAGGAGCAACATTATCTGGATGACCTTCTATTTCGGTTGCTATTTTAACTAAATCATTTTTTGAAAGATTTTTATTTAATAAAATATTTCCTGCAAAAACACCTGCTGAAATGGCTGATGAACTACTTCCTAAGCCTCTACTAAGAGGAATGTTAACTTCCATTTTCATATCTAATTCAGGTATTTTTTCACCAAATTCATCAAAAACCCTTTTTATAGATTTATATATTAAATTATCTTTTTTATCTAAATTAATACTACCTTTTGTGTTGTTTTTTATTTCTAATGATGTTAGATTAGATTCTTTTATTTCTAAGTAGTTATACATATTCAATGCAACACCCATTATATCAAAACCAGAACCTAAGTTAGCTGTTGTAGCAGGTATTTTAATTTTCATAAGTTAAAAAATCTTTCCTAAAAAATACATTCTAAATAGTACTAAAAATTTTTGCTAATAGATATTCTAAAATACAAAAATAGTACAAAAATTTTATTTAAAAATATTATATACTATACATTGTATGGTATATTACACTGAGTGATAAAAAATTAATTTAAGGTGAAAAAAATGAAAAAAATTATTATAAGTTCTCTATTTTTATTATTGCCTTTAGGAAGTATTTCTTATGCTCTTAATAATGAAAAAGATTTTTTAGAAATTTCTCGTAATTCTTCTAAAGAGTTATTAATGAGTTTAAAACAACAACTAACATTTGCCCTAAAATCTAATGATACAAAAAAAGCTGTAGTTGTATGCTCTTCAATTTCACAAGATATTGCAAAAAATATTTCAGAAAAACATAATTTAGTTATAAAAAGAGTTAGTTTAAAAAATAGAAATCCTAATGGAAAACCAGATGAATTTGAAATAGAAAATCTTAAACAATTTGATGAGCTAAAAGTTAAAAATAAATTAAAGGAAAATCATGAAATTTTTTCTTTAGTAAAAGAAAATAATAAAGAATATTTTAGATATATGAAACCTATTATTACAGCTAAATCTTGTTTACAGTGTCATGGTAATAATACTGAAGTTAAAGAAGATGTAAAAAAAATATTACTTGAAAAATATCCTAATGATATTGCTTTTGGTTACAAAGAAGGTGATGTTAGAGGGGCTGTAAGTGTGAAAATAAATACTAATTTAGATTAAGATAAGGTTCTTTTGAATAAAAGTATTTTATGAAAGATTAATAAAAAAACTAATATAAACTTAAAATAAATATTAGTTTTTCTATCTAAAAATTTTTAGTTCTAGAATTTACTAAGAATTAGTTTTTCTTGTCCCTTTTTATATAAATCATTCATCTTCTCACTAAAAGCTTTGATAAAATTTAATTCATCTGGTGTTAGATCTTTTTTATCTCTTTTAGAAACTAAATCTTTAGCTTTTTGAACAAAAGAATTAAATTCATCGGCAGTCAAATCACCATCTTTAGTAATTTTATCCCAATCACCTTTAAAGGCCTCAGGTACTTTTGAAGCAGTACTAGCAGGTTTATCTTGTGTTTTATTTACTGGTTGCTTTTTCTCAACAGGTTTAGGTTGTTCAGAAGCATTTAGCATCAATTTTTCTTGACCTTTTGCATATAAAGCACCCATTTTATCACTAAATCCTTTAATAAAAGCTAATTCATCAGCTGAAGGAGATCTTTTATCAATTATGGTTTTAGCTTTTTGAACAAAAGAATTAAATTCATCAACAGTTAAATCGCCATCTTTAGTAATTTTATCCCATTCACCTTTAAAAGCTTCAGGTACTTTTGAAGCAGTTGTATTTGCTTTTTCTTGTGTTGGTTTTTTCTCAACAGGTTTAGGTTGTTCAGAAGCATTTAGCATCAATTTTTCTTGACCTTTTGCATATAAAGCACCCATTTTATCACTAAATCCTTTAATAAAAGCTAATTCATCAGCTGAAGGAGATCTTTTATCAATTATGGTTTTAGCTTTTTGAACAAAAGAATTAAATTCATCAACAGTTAAATCGCCATCTTTAGTAATTTTATCCCATTCACCTTTAAAAGCTTCAGGTACTTTTGAAGCAGTTGTATTTGCTTTTTCTTGTGCTGGTTTTTTCTCAACAGGTTTAGATTCTTGAAGAGATGAAACATCTATTTCAGGTTTTTCTGTTTTGTCTTCATTAACAAATTTGCTATAAACCTTTTGTAAAAACGCTTGTTCATCCTTATCTAATTCTTCTGGTTTATCATTAGGTGCAGCAACTTTAAAAAGATTATTCATTGCTTCTAAAGAAAGTTTTCCATTTTTTATAGATTTATCCCATTCTGCTTTTAAAGTTTTTGGAACGGCTATTTTATCTGAAGGTTTAGTTGGAGCAGGATCATTCTCAACAAAAGGAATATTTGTATCTGTTTTAGGTTTAGCAACAGATTTTGTATCTTTAGGTTTATTAATACCATTTAAAACAGGTTTATCAGTTTTTGCCGTATTTGAAACTGGTTTTTTACTATTAACTTTACCAATCTCAGAATCAACATATCCCATTACATCTTGAAAAAGTTCTTTTGGATCTTTTAAATCTTTTACGTCACCTAAACTTTCATATTCTTTTTGAAGAACAGATTTTGCATCTTGAAGTTTCTTAATATCTCCACCATCTTTTATTGAAGAAAAAGTATCATTAACTTTTTTAGAAAAAGATGATAATTTATCATTTAATCCTATTCTTTTATCAACTATAGATTTAAGTGGTGATAATTCATGATTATCTCCTATTTTATCTAATAAAGATTTTAACTCATTCATTACTTCGATATTTTCAGCTTTTAGTTGTTTATCATAAGATCTTTTTTGTTCGGGTACAGTTTTTTGTGGAACTTCTTTAGGAACAACATCATCTTTTCCTTTTGGGGTAGTTTTAACTTCAGGTTCTTTATTTGTTATTTTAGTAGGAACTTCCTTAACATCAGGTTTATTTTGAGTTCCAGCATTATCAGAAATTTTAATTTCTTTATCTTTTGAAGCAAGTATTAAAACTTGAAGATTTTTCAAAAAATCTTGATCTTGAGGAGATAATACAAAATTTTTCTCAGACTTAACAAATTGAAGTAAAGAGGTATATTCTTCAGTCGTAACTTTGTTATCAGACGTGAATTTGCTCCATTCTTGTTTTAAATTTTCAGGAACATCACCTATATTTTTTGAAGAAACAAAAGGGCTAGATAAATCACCAGAAAAATTTATTACAGAGGTAACGGGAACACTTCCTTCTTTATCTGTTGATTTAGAAAGTTGTGAATTCAAGCCTTTCAAAAAATTAACTACTTCAGTATTTACACTCGTTTTATCTATTACTGTATTAGCTTCTCTTAAAAGTTTATTATAACCTTCTTTAGAAACCGAACCATTTTGACTTACTTGAGCCCATGTTGACTCCAAAGATTTAGGTACTTGCATAATTTTCCTCTTTATTATCTATGAAATATTTATTATCTTCTTATTTCCCATAATCTATCTAATAGATAAGGATCTTTTTGTTTTAATTTTGCATAAACACTCGCAGGCCCATCACCTAAATCATCCATTACTTTAATTGCAACTTTTTTACTATCTGCATCTGAAGAAACTCCATCTAAAAATTTCATTATATCTTTGTGAGAAATAGTTGAATCATTATTATTAACAAAATCATTTATCATTGCTCTTAGTAAAATACCACCAATTTTAGGGTCATCACTCATTTTATCACCATCTGAATACTTAGCGATTGTAGCAAGTTGTTTATCTGATAATGTTCCTGAGTTAACAGCTTTATAAATATCTTTTTTCTCATAATTATTTAATTGTTTAGGTAATTCTTTTTCATCGAATTTATCGTTATCCATAAATTGTTTGAGTAATTTTGATTTTGTGTCCGCATCAAATTTACCAAAGTTTAATGGAACAGGGCTTTGTCCTACAAGATCAAGTAAATCTTCTTTTTCTCCTGGTCTTCCCTCTTTACCGACAATATCAATAAGATCCGCTAAATCATTTTTACTTAATTTAGTTAATGAAGCTTCAGGAGCTTTACCTTCTAATATAGCTCTAGTCATTGTTAAAGCAACTTTATTTTCATTTCTTACTGCATAAGAAAGTGATTTACCATATTCATTTATTTGTTTATCATTAAATACTTTTTTCTGAGGCGTAACAGGTTTTTCATTTTTAACATCTTTTTCGCCTTCTACTTCTTTTTTATCTTCTTTAACAGGTTTTTGTAAAATACCCAATTGATCTTTATTAAATTTATCATCAAAATTACTAACGGCAGCAATTCTTGTATATAATTTTTTACCTAAATCAATTGCTTCTTGATCATTTGGATCTTTAAGTAATATTTTTACAGCTCTTTCTTGCTCTTCTAAAGATAATCTTCTCATTAGTTTTTCAAAATTTTCTGGCTTTTCTGAAGCAAGATCTTTCATTAAAGTTTTAGCTGTATCTTCTTTTGCTCCACCACCAATTCCTAAAAAAGGTTTTTTGAGAATATCATGAATTGCTTCTTCAGTTTTTCCAATATTTTCATTATGTATAGTTTCTTGTGTTGCCGCATATCCTTTTAACTTATCTTGTAACTTAGTTTTAAAATCACCTTCTGGTAATTTACTAGAAAAATCTTCAGCTTGTCTTTTTTCTGCTCTTCCAAATTTTGGTGATGAAAGGATTGCATTACCTTGATCAACCATTTTAGCCGCAGCCATAACCTTATTATCAGCAGAAATTTTTATACTTTCAGCTTCAGGTGCACCACTTAAAATTGCTTTTATTTTTTTGTAAACAGGATCGTCATCAAGACCTTTATATTTACCAACAAGTTCTTCTATTTTATTTTTTGCTTCAGTAAATTTACTTTTATCACCTGTTTTTAAAACATCAGTAACACAAGTATCTATTATTTTATTTATTTCATTAAAAAGTTCTTTTTTAGAATTGGTATAAAGAGCTGCATTAGCTGTATCTTTTGTCTCTTTTACTTCTTTATTTTCTTGAACATCTTTAGGAAGTCCATCATATTCGCCATTAAGTTTAGTTTTATCACCTTCTAGTGTATTAAAATCTCTACTTCCTGCATTTTGAATAATATCATTTGCAGTTCCCATAAAATGATCTTTTTTAAGTCTTGCAATTTCTTTATCAATAGCAGGAACTTGTTTAGCCGTTTCAGGATCTTTAAGTGCAACTACTTTTGCTTCTTCTAAAATTTTTATTTGTTCTCCAACTTTATCAACTTTAGGTGCTTCTTTTACTTGCTCTTTAGGATCCGCTTTAACTTGAGTAGGTTCTCCTCCAGCTTTTAATCTAGCAATTTCTTTATCAATAGCAGGAACTTGTTTAGCAGTTTCGGGATCTTTAAGTGCAACTACTTTTGCTTCTTCTAAAATTTTTATTTGAGGTGAGTTATCTTTTATTGGTGTAGTTGCTTCAACAAAATCAAAAGAACCTTTTGCTGTACCATTTTTTACATCTACACTTTGTTTATCTTTTACTCGTGTTTCAATATCGCTTATAAAAGATTTTACTTGGGGATCAGCACTATTTCCAGCAGCCGCTTTTAAGGCATCAACATCTGCTTTGTTTATATTTCCGTCTCCAGCAACTTTATCCCAAGTAGTTTGAAGAACTGGTGGTACATTTCCTATCATTGAAAACTCCTAAAACATTTTAAACATTATATTATATGGATGTTTTTTGTTATAAACTTGCTTGAAATAACTCATTTAAAGTTTAAATATTGTTAAAGTTTTGGTTAGGAATTAGAATAAGTAAAAAGTTAGAAGTTAAAAGTAATAAAAAATTCTGTGCATATTTAGAAACAAAAAGTTATTTATTAGCAGATAGACTCAAAAAAATAGGTTTGAGAAAAATAATTAAAGATAGGTTTCTGTTTACAAAATTCTTATCTCTTTACTTTTCACTTTTTACTTCTTACTAACTATAACTTATTTTATAAAACTTCTATAGAAACAGGTCTTGGAAGATTTTTTATTTCATTTACTATTCTTTTATCTCTAGAAACTTCAATAACTCTATTATTACCAGTATCTACGATCAAAATATTTCCATTTGTCATTTTTATTGTACTTCTAGGAAATAATAATGTTCCATTGTCTTCTAAAGGTGCTTCTACATCAAGTATTGAAGATTCATTTCCCTTAGGAGGAGTTTTATGTTTTTGTGAATCTACATCACTTTTTTTCTTTTTTGAATTAGTTTGAAGGTTTTCTTTAACAGATAAAAGAGCATTTGCATTACTTTGTGTTTTAGGTTTTATACTAATATCTTGAGCTTTTGGTCCAGCATACCACCAAACAACTTTCCCTTTAAAATCAACTTCTACAATTCTACTAAAACCAGCATCTGTTATTAAGGTATTTCCATTAGTAAATCTTATTGCATGAGTTGGTTTATCTAAATCTTTTGTATAAGACCAAATTACTTTTCCTTCTCTACTTACTTCAACAACTCTTTTATTTCCAGTATCAGAAATTAATACATTTCCATTATTTAAGTAAACTGCACTTCTTGGTCTATTTAGTCCAGTAGAAAAATGCCAAGTTTCTTTATTATTAGTAAATTCAGCTATTTTACTTAAATCATTATCTGTTACAAGAAAGGATGTGCCATCAATACTATCAACCCAAACTGGAAATTTTAGTCCAGTAAAAAAAAAAGAACCACCTTTAACACTTGTTTGAACTACTTTAGCTTCAAGACCATCAGATAAAAAAGTATCTCCATTAACTGTTCTTGTTGCACTTTCTATACTTCCTAAACTAGAAAAAGACCAAACAGAATCACCATTTTTTTTTATTTCAGACACTTTTTTAGATCCATTTAATGAAACTAAATAATTACCAACAGAATTTGCAGCGGCACCTGCTTTATCAAGAAATTGAGTTTCGATAGTAAGAGCTTGTGCATCTTGTAAACCATAAGATTTTTGAAAAGGAGCATAACCAGCTTTTCTTCCAACAACAGTATATTTACCTGCTAAAAGTCCCTCTGCTCTAAAAATACCTCTTTCATCTGTAGAAAAGTTTTTGCTATATTTTGGTGTAACACAAGAAACTGTTACATTCATTCCAGAAATACCAGTTTTACTTTCTTTATCTTTAAAAGAACCTGCTATTAATCCAGAACCTTCTCCATTTCCTATTTTATCTATTAATACAGCGTTATCAGGATTTCCTGGTACATCTAATTCTTGAGAGGCCGTTGATTTATAACCTTTTGCATTTGTAATAAGAGCTTGATAACCAGTACCTTCAGGAACATCTTTAAATAATATTTTTCCGCTAGAATCTGATCTTTCTTGTTTTTTTATTGTTTTTCCATCTAATATAAGAGCTGCACCGATGTCTGCAACAGGTTGTTGGGTTTTATTGTCAACTATAGTTATTTGAAGTGTATCTTTTGCTACTGGATCAGGCTCTTTATCTTTTATTCCTGGACAACCAACTAAAACCAAAAAAACTAAAATCAAAGTGAATATCTTTGACTTTTTCATTACTAATAAAACTCCTTAATTATTAAACTCACCCCAAACCCCTCTCTAAAATTTAGAGAGGGGCTTAAGGATTATATTTTTGCTTATCTATTACGCTGGTACTCTCAACTCCCCTTCTCTTTTAAAGAGAAGGGGTTGGGGGATGAGTTAGTTACTTCTTAACTAAACCAATAACACTACTAGCACCCTTTTTAATTTTACACCACCAATTACAAGTATCAGTTGATGCTTCTTCACTTGTATTTGTATTACTACCAGTTCCACTAGGATTTAATGGAGCTACTGTACCAGTACCACCAACTTGGAATACTTTTGAATCACTCCAAGCTTTAGAAATAGCTCTTGCTGTTCTCATATCATTGGTATCTGTTTTTACAGAAGTAACACTAACAGAGTATCTTCCATTATCTTTTAATGGGAATGTTACATCAAATGGAAATGTTCCTGGATAAGCTGTTGCATTATCAGATTGAGAACCATATCTTGCAATTTTTGTTTTTTCTAATCTAAAAGTTGACCAAAAAGCATAACCAAAATTACCTTGTTGATCAGCTGCTTGCTTTCCAAATAAAATTGGAGGGTGAACAGAAACAAAATAACCATCTGGATCTATTCCGTCACTTTTATCCCAAACAAAAGAAGGTGTTGGAGTTAATGTATTTGTTTGTGTATTATAAGAAGATGGATCAAATGTTAATTTTACTGGAGCTGCAACAGCTGGTAACGGTGTTGTTGATCCTGCATCAGATTCTCCAATAACAGTCCCACTTTCATCAACTGCAACTACTTTATATTTATATTCTGTACCTGGTTTTATTGTTAAAGCACTAAAGCCTTTTTTAATTTTTTCCCATATATTTCCACCAGCAAAACTTGGAGGTAAAACACCATCAACAAATATAGTGCTTAAGAAACCTTCCGCTGCTACTATTTTGTAGGCATTTCCTTTTTGAGCTTGTTCTTTTGTAGGTAATGCTGTTTTATAAATCCAATATTCTTTTGCACCATATACTGGTTGCCAAGTTAATTCTATATTTACATAAGTTCCTTTTACACCACCTAAAGCAGCTGGAGCTACAAAAGCTGTTGTTTTAGCTATTGCTCTTATTGCCATAGGAACACCAGAATCAGCAGCCATTGGAGTTTTCGGAGCTTGTTTTGGCTCAGGAGTATCAGTCGGTTCTTGAGGCATCTCAGTTTGATTTGGATTATTAGGATCGATTGGTTCATAAGGATCTGCATCATGTGGATCTGGTTCTTGTGCAGGTGCTTTTGGGTCAACTACTTCAGCTTTTAATTTATTAGGATCTGGTCTTGGACAACCAGTCAAAGAAAGTCCCAATACCAAAGAAGAAACTAATAATAAATTTACTGTTTTCAAAGAACTACTTTTCATTTTAAAAAAAACCTCTTTTCAATTCCCTACAAGCTAGAATGGTTTCATATATAATTATAATATAAAAACCCAAAAAACTTGCTTATTTAAATTAAAAAAAAACTAAATAAAGTTTAACAAGTTATTAAGTTAATTTAAAATTATTTTATCTTAATATAATATGATACAAGATTTAGCAAAAACTAGCCATAAAAAAATAAAAAGTTAGATAGTTTTTTTATAGAAATTATTATTTCATAGTATAATTTGTGTTTATGATTATATAAAAAATAATTTGGCGTTGCAATAATTATTTTTCATGTTGTTATTTTAAACATAAAGTAGTATTTTTAGGATTTTTTAATAGATATAAGTTATGAGTATAATTGAAACAATTGGTGGATACGAAATAAAAAGCGAACTCGGAAGAGGCGGTATGGGCGTAGTCTATAAAGGCTGGGATAAGAAACTTGAAAGAGAAGTCGCTATAAAAGTAGTTGAAAATGTTGATACCCAAACAGCAGATCAATTAACTCTTACCTCTCACCAAGAACTAGTTGCCAGATTTCAGACCGAAGCAAAAGCCATTGCAAAATTAAGCCACCCTAACATTGTAAATATTTTTGACTTTGGTGTTGAAAATGATCGTAATTATATGGTCATGGAGTTTTTAAAAGGTAGAGATTTATCTCAATTACTAAAATTTAATTCACCTTTATCTATAGAATTAGTCGTTAAATCAGTTATTCAAGTTTGTGCAGCCCTTGATTATGCTCATACTACAGGAATTATACATAGAGATATAAAACCAGCTAATATCCTTTTACTTGATAATGGTATTGTAAAACTAATGGATTTTGGAATAGCTCGTATTCAAGAAGCAAAATCTCAATTAACACAAGCTGGAACAATTTTAGGTAGTGTTTTATATATTTCTCCAGAACAATTAATTAGTGCTCAAAAAGTTGATAAAAGAGCTGATATATATTCTTTAGGAGTTAGTATTTATGAGCTTTTAACAGGACAGTTTCCTTATGATGGAGATAATGTAGCAAGTATAATAAGTAAAATAATGAGAAGTGATCCAGAAGTACCTAGTTTTCATAATCCAAAAATAACAGAAGAACTTGATGATATTATCATGAAAGCTATTGCAAAAGACCCTGATCATAGATATCAAAGAGCTTCTGAATTGGCAGATGATCTCAATGAGTTTTTATTTAAATTGAAAGGTGGTGTTCCTTCACCTATGGGAATGACTTCTGCTGGTAGTTCTGGTGGTAGTGTAGGAAGCAAAACAACTTTTTCAAAAGTAATTGAATTTTCTTTAATTGATGGTGTTGATAAAATAAATCTATATTCACTTATATATCGTATAGCTCAAACATGGCAAGTTGAAAATATTGGAAATAAACCAATTTTAGAAGCTCTTTATGGAAACGAAACTCTTTCTCAAGCTGTTGTTGTTAGCAATAAAGTCATTTTATTATCATATAAAGGTTTGCTTATGGCGGCAGTATCAGATGATCCTGATGAAGTTGGTTCTAAAGCCTATGAAGAAACAGCTAATATAACAAGAGTTGATATAAAATCATGTATTCCAAATGAATCTCAACAAGAATTTTTAATTGTTATGGCATCTATTTTAGGAAATGGAATTCAAATAGGTAAGCATGTAGGATGTAATTCTAATGATCTTGAAAATCTTATGGAAAAAGCCAAACAAGAAATTTTTACAGGACATATAGAAGTATCTGATGTTACAGAAATAAGATACAAAGGTTTTATTGATGGAAGAGAAATATTTAACCTTGTTTCGCCTAATAAAACTCCTTTACCTTCATTAAAAGCAGGAAAAATGGATATTGATGTTTTTGAAGCTAAATTTAAACTTTTAGGACCAAGTTTAAGAAGAGCCTTAATAGATACAACTATAGAGTTAGTTAATAAAACACATGGATCTTCAGCTTCATTTAAACAACTTTCTATGCAAAAAAATAATAAAATAATGTCTGAATTTATCGAAGAAGCTGTTAGAAATACAGATCTTGCTACTTTGGTTTCTAATGATAGAGTTTTTAATATAGGAAAAAAAGCTATTAAATATTCTGAAGTTATTGAAGGATTTGCTGCTGCTGAATTAATGAAATGGGTTGTAAAAGACTTATTAATAAAAGTAGCAAGATCAAATAAATTTCAATCTATTAGAAATGCTTTTGCTTGGATTTGGAATTTAAAAACTATAAAATTAGCACAACAAATAAAACTAAATACAGGTGCTAAAATAAACTTTGATATGATTAGTTATAATGATTCTGAAAAGCTTTCAGTTGTTTCAAGATACAGCTCACAAGGTAATGTTTCAGAGCTTCATAATTTTATTGAAGATGTAATAAAACTAAAAAAAGGTGTTAATAATGCTGATATAAAAGCAGCTATTTATATTTCAGGTAATGATTTCTTCCCTGAAGTTTTAAAATATTATGATAAAATAACAAAAAAAGAATCATTGTTTGCTTTTTCTTCACCTAAAGCTTTTATCCCATCAGGTGGCTTTTATTTGTTTATGATAAAGGAAGATCAAGATGGTGTATATAAACTTGTTTTACCAGAGGTTTTTTAACTATTTTTATTGAGAATAGATATGAATGTTTTTTATACAAAAAAAATTGCTGAACAACTAGATATAGTTAAAATTTCTGATTTTTTTGTAGATCTTTCTTTTAAAAAAATTGATTTACAAATACTAAGAATTCCTGAAAAAAATAATCTACTAATATCTTCTTTTGATGAATTTAAATTGATAGAATTAGAAAAGTTAAATAATAGTTTTGTTATAGTATTAGATCCATCAGGAAATTCTTTTGAAGATGAATATTCTAAAAATATTGATGAAATTATTACAACTCCTTTTTTCATAAGTAAAGTAGTTTTTTCTATAAATAAAGCTTATGCTAGTTTGAAAAATAAAAAAGAATTGTCTGAATTAAAACATAAATATACTTTTAAAGAAAAAGAATTGCAAACCCTTAATGAAATAGGAATTTCTTTATCAACTGAACGAGATATTAGTAAGATTTTGAACACTATTCTTTTTAAATGTAGAGAAATAACTCATTCAGATTCAGGAAGTTTATATATAGTAGATGAAAAACATGATGTTGAGTATGATCCTAATAATTATTTTAGTAATAAACAACTTATTTTTAAATTAGCTCAAAATAGTACAATAAAAACAAATTTTGAAGAAAGAATACTTAATTTAAATAAAAAAAGTATAGCTGGTTATGTAGCCTTAACTGGAAAACCTCTTTTTATAGAAGATAGTTATAATTTACCAGAAGACTCTGAATATAGTCATAATAAGAGTTTTGATGATATAACAGGCTATAAATGCAAATCTATGCTTATTGTACCAATGAAAAATCAAAAAGATGAAATAATTGGTGTTATTCAGCTTATAAATAAAAAAACTGTGCCAAATATGACTTTAGAAACGGTAGAAAAAGTAGATGAGTATTCTACAAGTTTTACTGAAGAAGATGGCTCATTAGTTTACTCTTTAGCAAGTCAAGCTTCTATTTTAATAGATAATAGTAAATTATATAACAGTATAAAAACTCTTTTTGAAGGTTTTATAAAAGCATCTGTAACCGCAATAGAAGCAAGAGACCCAACTACTTCAGGTCATTCTGAAAGAGTTGCAGATCTTACTGTAGGGTTAGCTAAAAAGGTTGATTTTTTATCAGATGGAAGATTTTCTGATACCAAGTTTTCTTTTACTGAATTACAACAGATAAAATATGCTTCTCTTTTACATGATTTTGGTAAAATAGGAGTTAAAGAAGATGTTTTAGTAAAAGCTAAAAAGCTTTATCCTTATGAATTAGATCTTTTAGTTCAAAGATATAAATACATGAAAAAGTGTATGGAATTAAATATGTCTAATGCAAAATTAGATTATTTATTAAAAAACTCAAAAGAACAATCTTTATTATTTTTTCCTCAAATAGAAAAAGGTTTTATAGAAAAAATAGATGAACTAGATAATTCATTAAAAATAATTTTATCTTCTAATGAGCCAAATATTTTGGCACAAGAATCTTCTCAAAAACTTAAAGAGTTTTTTAGTTTTTCTTTTGAGGATTTTGATGGAACAATTCTTCCTTATCTTACAAGCTATGAACTTGAAAGTTTGTCTATTGCTAAAGGTAGTTTAAGAGAAAATGAAAGATTAGAAATAGAATCTCATGTTACTCATACATATAAGTTTTTAAGTACTATTCCTTGGACTAATGAATTTAAACAAGTTCCTGAAATTGCTTATTCTCATCATGAAAAATTAGATGGCACTGGTTATCCAAGAAGAATATCGTCTGAAAATATTCCTTTACCTTCAAAAATGATGGCTATTTCTGATATTTATGATGCCTTGACAGCAAGTGATAGACCTTATAAAAAAGCTTTACCAATAGAAAAAGCTTTAGATATATTAGGTTTTGAAGTAAAAGCTAAAAAATTAGACTCAGATCTTTTTAAGATCTTTGTTGATTCTAAAGTTTATGAACAAATTCTTAAAAAATAAATTTATTATAAAATTAATACCTAGTTATGAAAAAAAAATTATTTAGTCTTTTAGTTATTTTAGTACTTTTTTCAAATCAAAAAGTTTTTTGCGGAGAACTAATTAAAAATATTGTTACTGATGTTCCTATAGAAAAATATTCTTATATTGACTTTGGTTTTTCTGGATTAGCGTTACAAGCAAAATATTCAAAAGATATAACTGATTATTATGAATTATCTGGAAAATTAGGTTATGGTAGTATTGCAAACTCAATTATATCATCATTTAGTTATGCTGGAAGTTCTGGATTTGATTTTTCAATAGAAAATAAATTCTTTTTTTATAAAACAAATAAACATTATTCTAAAAAAGATAAAACAAATACAAATAGTTTTTATATTAAAGCTTTTGCTGGAATCACAAAGGATACAGCAATTAAATCATCTTTTTTAATGGATTCTATTTTTCCTATATTAGGTACAGGAATAGGTTGGAAAAATATGATGGATGGTTTTGGTTTTTCTATGGGCTTAGATGTTGGAACAACAATCCAAAAACCAGAGGGACAAGGTATTCAAGGGATGTTTTTTACAAAACCTGAACTATCTATAATTTGGGCTTTTTAAATTATTAATAAAGGAGAGTTTATTATGAAAAAAAAATTATTTAGTGTTCTAATTGTTTTATTTACTTTTTCAAATCAAAAAGTTTTTGCAGAAGAAATAGCTCCAAAAGAAATGAAAATACAAAATTATTCTTATATTGACATTGGTTTTTCTGGATTATCTTTAAATACAAAATATTCAAGAGATATAACACCATATTATGAATTATCTGGAAAATTAGCTTTTGGTGGAATTGCAACATCAGTTTTTGCTCCTGGTAGTTATGGTGGAAATTATGGTCTTGATTTTTCAATAGAAAATAAATTCTTTTTTTATAAAACAAATAAACATTATTCAAAAAGAAATAAAATGATTACAAGTGGTTTTTATATTAAAGGTTTTGCTGGAATTACTAAAGATTTATTACCAACTTATACTTATAATAGTGTAACAGGCGTTTCTACTACAGTAAATTCACCGATCACTTCTTTTTTTCCAGTATTAGGAACAGGAATAGGTTGGAAAGAAATTACAAATGGTTTTGGAGGCTCTCTTGGTTTGGATATAGGAAGCACAATCCAAAAACCAGATGGACAAGGTTTTCAAGGTATGTTTTTTATACGCCCTGAAATATCATTAATTTGGGCTTTTTAAAAAATCAAAACAATAATTTTTGTTAGAAAAAAAATACAAAATATTTGTGATTAATGAACATATTGATATAATTATTTTTATTAGTTTTTTTGGAGTAAAAAAAATGGGATACAAATATGCGGTAATCGGTGCAGGAATGCAAGGAACAGCTTGTGCTTATGATATGGCTAAATTCGGAGATGCAGAATCTGTTGTTTTAGCAGATATTGATATTGAAAAAGCAATAAAAGCAACTGACAGAGTTAATAAATTATTAGGAAAAAACATTGTAAGAGCAGAAAAATTAAACGTAAAAAATGAAGAAGAAACCGTTAAATTTTTAACAGGTATAGATTCATTTTTAAGTGCAGCATCATATCATTTTAATGTTCAAGTCGCAAAAGCTGCTATAAAAGCAAAAGCTAGTATGTGCGATTTAGGTGGAAATACTGATGTAGTAAGAGCTGAATTAGAACTTACTGAAGATGCAAAAAAAGCATGAAT